>JBLIDJ010000085.1:0-10708 GCA_047634195.1 Flavobacteriales bacterium | reverse complement strand
CCAAAAGGTAAGCCACTACCATACAGCAAGTTGAGGTGTACTTTGTAGCTAGGCCAGCGTTTCATTTGGTCTTGAAAAAACAAACCAAAATTGATCAATTGGTCGCTAGGGCGGGGTGTATAGCCTGGGAAAACTAAGGAGCTGTCAGTTGCTTGTGTTTTTTGGCTTGGATCCAACACTTCTCCAGAAGCATCGCGGTAGCGGTAAAACTGATCAGTGAGGATGTCTTCCCTACTTTGCATCACCGACACACTGGCCCATGATTCTATGCCGGCAATAAACTCTCCGTTGAGTTTCATGTCCAATCCTGTGGTGTAAGCCTTTGCGTCGTTGTTGGCATAATAACGTATTCTAACATTGTCTACCTCGTAAGGGATCACATTGCTCATTTGTTTGTAATACAGCTCTGTTACCAGCTTAAAAGGCCTGTCCCAGGCACTAAAGTTGTAGTCGGCACCCAACACAAAATGAATTGATTTTTGTGCTTTCAAGGAGCTGTTGATTTCTCCTCTCAAGTTTCTCAATTCTTTGTAAAAAGGAGGCTGATAATACAATCCTGTACTGAACCTAAACACGATATCTTTGTCTATCACCGAGCTGTCTTTTCGGGTTCTTTTCCAAAGGGGTTGGTACGAGGTAGTGACACGAGGGCTAATCACCGTTTCGTTGTTGAAATCCCAGTAGTTGGCTCTTAGACCTCCCGAAACAGTTAAGTCAGCTTGGTTTTTTAAGGTCGTTGTCCAACTGTCTTGAATGTAGGCACTGTATCTGTTTGAGTTGAGTTGAATGTTGGTTTTTAATACATCTTGTAGGTTGACAAACTGCAAAGGTCTTTCGCTTGGGTTTTGATAACCGATGTTGTCGCGTGAGTGTGGTATGGCATAGCCCGCAGAATCGAGTAAGTTCCATTCTGATAGTTGGTCATTGATAATTTCGCCTTGCCATTTTGCACCCCAACGTACAATGTGACTATCGTTAATTTTCTTAGTTCCTTTATGTGCAAAACTATACACGTTGGCATCTAATTCGTTTCTAGCATGATTCAAAAAAGTACCTATGCCTCGGTTGCTTATCACATCGCCAAAACTTTCTGAACCTAAATCCCTGTCTACTTCATTAAACACATATTGGCCAAGAATGTCAAACGTTTCCGATTCTTGTGTGTTAAACGCCGAAGTAATGAATTTCAATTCAGTTTCATCGTCTGGTCGGTAGGTCGTAGAAAGTGCTCCCATCAAGGTTTGGAATTTTGAAATTTCCTGTCCTTCAAAAAAGATGGTCAAACGTAAAGCTTCCGTAATATTTCCAATATCGGTTTCGCGCGTTTGGGGTATAAAGTTGTACTTGTTGCTAGAGTAATTCCCTAAAAACGCAATTTCCCATGCTTCGTTCAGGTCGTAAGTGAGGTAAGTTTGCACATCGGCAAAGGCAGGCGCATAATCACCTTGAGTGTCTAAACTGCCCAAAATGTATTTGTTCGATTTGTACCGAACACCTGTAATGTGAGTAAATCGGTGGTTTTTGGAAGTTCCTTCCAAGTGTACTTGTCCGCCTAGCAAACTCCCCATGGCAGAGCCAGAAAAAGAGCGTGGTTTTTTGTATTGAATATCCAATACCGAACTCAATTTGTCGCCGTATTTCGATTCCCAGCCACCGGCCGAAAACAACACGGAAGAAACCATGCTTGGGTTTACAAAACTCAAACCTTCTTGCTGTCCCGATCGCACTAAAAAAGGACGATATACTTCAATATCGTTGACATATACCAAGTTTTCGTCAAAGTTCCCTCCACGTACCGAATAGGCAGAACTCAATTCATTGGTCATACTTACACCCGCTTGCGAAGCAAGTATGGCATTGAAATCGGAGCTAGGTGATGGTATAAAGTTGACTGTTTTGGCTTCAATTTTATAGAGGGTGGTGTTTCTTGTTCGTTTGTCTTCCACAATCACTTCTTTGATAGAAGGTGATTTTAAGGTAATTTCTATAGGAAGTAAATCGGTGTTGGCAACGGTAATTTCTTTTGTTACTTTCACAAATGCGACATGGCTAAACACTAAGTGGTATGTGCCTGATTCTAGGTTGAACGTAAATGTGCCGTCTTCGTTAGTGGCTACTCCTTTTCCTAATTCCTTGACCACCACACTTACATAGGCAATGGAAGTACCGTATTCATCTATTACTTTCCCAGACACTTGCTGCTGGCTGAACGCAAAACACGAAACAAACAGCATGAATGCTAATAGGAAATATTTAACTAAACTCATCAAAGCTATTTTTTCTTTTTGAAATCACCTTCTCGCCATGCCTGTATAAATTGTGCCCAAGCAATAGGGTTGAATAAGTTGATAGGTGGAGACTGGCCAGCATAATAGATTCTCTGATTATGTTGTTCCATGTCAAATTTAAAATTCATGGAACCTGAGTTAGGCATCACAGCTGCTTGAGCAGCTAGCTGCGCTGGATCCAAGTTTTTGCGTGCACGTTCTATGTCATCGTCAGGGATGTTTAGCC
The DNA here is from genome assembly GCA_047634195.1 of Flavobacteriales bacterium. GTDB lineage: Bacteria > Bacteroidota > Bacteroidia > Flavobacteriales_D > Luteibaculaceae > JBLIDJ01. The sequence continues at coordinate 8,194 of JBLIDJ010000085.1, read as the reverse complement.
TCACAAACGCATTTTTGAATTGCTCTATGCTAGGCCAAGGATAAATGATAGTTTCTCTCAGTAAGAAAGTGTCTTTGTGAAGTATATGCACTGCGGAGTATCTATCGGCCGACAACGTGTCTGGAATCACAAAGGTGGAAGTCTTGTAACCAATGGTAGAAAATTGCAAGGTATCGTTGGCTTTAGTAACCAAAGAAAAATACCCTAAATAATTGGAAACAGTACCCCTATTTTGGCCTTTTACAAAAATATTGGTGAACGATACTGGTTTTAAACTATCCCCCGTGACCACAATTCCCGAAAATTGGATGAGCGAATCATTGAAATTAGAGAATATTTGGGCATGACTTGATGTGTGAAACATCAACAATAGCGCAAGGGAAATGAAATAATTTTTTAGTTTTATCAACACGTAAAGATATACTCCAAAAATAATAAGTTATTGTACAGTGCAAGCAGTTTATTTTGTTATTACGCTTTTAATTGTGGTCTTCTAAAGATTCATTGTCGTTATCCTAAGATATATTCTCTGAGTGGTTCGGAATTCAGGTATTCAAACTTATTTAAGAATTGCACGAATGCTTTAATGTAAATTAATATTTAGAGGTCAGTAGTTAAGCACCTATAAATGTTGAATGATAAACGTTATCAGCTCTGATCATCCTGTTGATTAAATTATTGAATATGTTGTCTTTCATTTGTGATCGATTTAGTTGATAACAGAACTCATCGAGATATCTGTTGATATTAGAATCACTTACCCAAGAATAAGTAGTCCTAATCCATGATTTCACTTAATGGATCATCGTGTGTAGAGCTTTGAAATTCATGCCCCCAAAGCTTTCAATTTGTGTGATATTATAATTCTGCATTAATGATCTGTATACTTTCCATAAATCAGCAGTAAAACGAGCGCCGGGAGATATATGACCTTCAAATATTTCTTCAACTCTTTTGCCTAATAGTTCTGTATTTTCATTGAATACATTCGCTTAACCTTGCCTTGCTCTGTAAGTTCTACAGCACAAACAATCTTCTTTTTCTTACTATGATAGCTTCTTCCAACTTTGCCTTTTTCTGTGCTACCAGCAACAACCACATCAATGTGAACGCTTGCTTCTATTGGATGGTTCTCGCTTGACTTCATAATCTAACGTACCTTACGCATAAATAATCGAGCGGTCTTTTCGGTTACCCCATATCGTTCTGGTAGGTAGCTAGCTGATAGGCTTTTTATGGTAGTACTCATCTCAAAACAGATGTAAAAATATTTTCGTATCCCAAACTTCACTTTATGAAACAGGGTGTTAGCTGTGAGAGATTCTATATGACTAAATTTGCTGCAAATTCTAGCATGATTATCTCGTGTCTGATTGCCTAAATGACCAGACTTCACGCATTTGTATCCATCTGACTACTTGATTTGAGATAAATATTTCAAGCAATCTGAGTCCGTTTTGAAGCGTTCAAAAACACTAGAAGGTTTCGGCCTTTAAATAAATACATATAAGTACTGTATTTAATCATATCTATTATAGGTAATTATCTATTGACCTTCATAGCATTTTAATTAGGGGAATAGGAGATTTTGTGACGCGAGAATTAACAATGTTTTGTTAAAAATAACAATGCAATAGGAAATGGACACTGTGTAAAACTGTTTGGGTAATTTTATTTGGAGGTTGTATTTAAACCATCTAAAAAATTAACTTTGCAAGTTGTTAATTGAAGTAGCCAAAATTAAGGTGGTAATATGAAGCGTATCGTTGACATAGTAAAACAAGTAAGATCTTTGCCGAAGTTTTCAATTACCATAAGTAGAGAAGGCAAGGTTGGTAAAGAATTATATGCCAACTTTATGAAAAGACACCCACGTTTGTTTTTAGTGAGAAAAAAAGCAGTAGGTGTTGACCTAGTTGATTTGGCAATTTTTGATAACTCTAAATAGTATATTAAGTATATGCAGGAAATATATGCGTCAGGCTCAGAGGGAGGTTATCATTATGAAGAAATAGCTCAATACTGTAAAGACAATAACATACATGGCTGGGGTCAGGTTTTAACTCACATGCCTGCAATTCAAGCAAAATTTGTAGAGAATTTCACGTCTTTAGAAGATAAACTTGGCTTTAAGATAAAATCTGTCGTTTCGCATGGTGATTTTGTCAATAGAATATTAAAACATTCAAACTACGAGTTACTAACTCCTGAAATAAGAGAACAACTTGGTGTTGAACTGGAAGGATGTGATCCGGTTTTAGTTGATTCATATAACTGCATACAGAGTGACAAGCCTTATCCTCAACTTTATAGAGAACAACAAACGCCTGAAGAAGCAGTAAATTCAGGAGTTCCTGTAGTATATCTACTGACACATCCAAGACATTGGTATAGAAGTGTATGGATAAACTTGAAAGATAATATGTTACGTTTAAAAGAAGTTAATGGTTATAAACAATAGACTTTTGTTAGATAAATTAAAAAACAGGCCTTTTTTTAGAAATGTATTAACCTTATCATTTGGTACAGGTCTAGCACATGCTGTAAGTTTTGCTTCTCAATTTGCATTAATTAAGTTGTTTTCTCCTGAAGAAATAGGAGTTGCAGCAAGGTTTGTTGCAGTTGTTTCTATCTTATCGATCGTTTTTACAGCAAGATATGAACAAGCGATTATGTTGCCAAAAGATGAAGAAAAGAGTAAGCACCTAGTTTATATTTCGCTAATTATTAACACGCTTTTCACCATACTTTTTCTTTTGCCTTTACTAGTTTTTCCTTCGTATTTTGGGAATTTACTCGATTTAAGTATAGCAAAAAACTGGCTTTGGTTGTTGCCTATTACAGCTTGGTTTATGGCTGGTTATAATATTTTGTTTTATTGGTTTAATCGGAAAAGCGAATATAAGCGAATGGCTAACTCTAAAATGGTTGAAAACGGAGGGCGAGCAGGTATTCAAATTGGTTCGGGCTTTATGGCGCTTGGGGCAATGGGATTAATATCAGGAAGGGCAGCAGGGCATGTGTTGGCATTTTTTTATTTCTTTAATAAATGTAAAAAAGATTTGGTGTTCGGATTACAAACGTATAAGCTTAGTGATTTAAAAAGTACTGCTAAAGAGTTTATTCATTTTCCGAAACACCTACTTCTATCACACGGTATTTCAGCTTTGTACTTTCAATTTCCTGTGTTGTTTTTGGGCTGGCATTTTTCTGATGATGTGGTTGGATTTTTTTCAACAGCCAATATGTTTGTTGGTATACCAGGGATTTTAATAGCAAGAGCAGTAGGAGATGTTTTTAGGCAACGTGCTACCGAGTTGTATAATGAAACAGGTCGTTTTAATTCTTTGGTTATACAAACAATAAAAAACACCTTTTTTATTGGGTTAATTCCTTTTGCTATCATTATCATTTTTAGTCCAACGATATTCGAATGGTATCAACCAACATGGAAAAACGCCGGGGTTTACATGTCTATTTTAGCGGTAAGTAGATTTTTCTCTTTTGTTATTACCCCAATAGATAAGGCTGCATTGGTTGTTCAAAACACTAAGTATATATTCTACTGGAATTTATCAAGGTTCTTATTTAATATTATTATTTGTGCCATAGTGATAGGGTATGATTTCACCCCAATTCATTACCTATGGTTGTTAATGGTGGTTGATCTGATTCACTATTTTATTGAACTCAAATTCAGTTATAAATTTAGCCTCGGGACTCATGAAACAAAATAATTGGACTAGTGTCTTAGCTCGGTTAGATTTTAAAAAGCTACATGTTTTATTCCTGTTGCTTGTTTTTTTCTACTTCGAGTTTGTGTATAAAAACTTTGTGTTTGAGTATTTTCATAGTACAGGCTTTGATTTTAGTTTCAGTATCCAAAAATATGCCTTGGGGGTAGCTAGTATTACTTTAATTCTTGGATTGTTTTATTATAAACAGCTAAAACCACTTACATACTTTATTGGTTTTTTAGTCATTTTATTTTTAGCCATTCCAAGTATTGTACTATATCAGTTTACTAGTTATTCGATACTTATTCCATTATGTTTTATTGTATTCCAAGCTATAATAGGGCTATCTAGCTTTAAATTCGAGAAATTAATAAGTAAGGTTCAAAAGAATGTGAAATCTTTCAATCATTGGTTTTTGTTGATTTTGGCACTACTCATGTTTGTTCCATTTGTAAACTACTATGCTATTAATTTTGATTTAGACCTATTTAAATTTGGTAGTCGAGTATATGAAATAAGAAGTGCTATTCAAGATTCTGGATCAGTCCTCACAAGTTATTTGTTTTCGCCACTAGCTGGAGTATTATTGCCTTTTATGCTGGCCTATGGAATAGATAAAAAAAAGTATTACGTAAGCGGATTAGCCATATTACTTATGATTGTGATGTATTTAATGCTGCCACATAAAAGCATTTTTTTTAGCATTCCTGTTGTTTTATTTTTCGGTGTAATTAAAGGTAGTATTATTAGAAAAATGAACATTTTTATAGTGTTCATTTTAATTGCATTTATTACTACACGTATTCATTCGTCATGTTATACCGATGGAGAAAAGATGATGCCAGAATCGTTGCTGGTTAGACGAACATTTTTTGTTCCTGCATTGCTTACTGGCGTTTATTTTAAAGAGTATAAAGATAAACCAGTGTATTTAGGTCACAGTATTTTTAAATCGTTTGTTGATTACCCTTACGATAGAGAGCCAACAAAATATATAGGAAAGCAGTTTTATGAAAGCGAAGAAACCAATGCTAATACAGGTATTGTTGGTGATGGATATATGAATTTCGGTTTATTAGGTAGTTTATTTTATCTATTAGTGTTTTCAATGATAATTGCTTTTTTAGAAGCGTTTAATGTTAAATCAACCTACTTAGGAATATTCGTATTGTTGGTGCTTTTATTTCAAAATGGGTCTTTAAGTACCATAGTTTTAACCCATGGACTTTGGATGTATTTTGCTCTTTTCACTTTATTTATTACCAACAAGTCAGCTAAATAATTGGTTTCATGAAAGTTTGCCATATAACAAGCGTACATAAATCGTACGATGTCAGAATTTTTGAAAAAGAATGCGCTTCTTTGGCCTTAGCTGGCATGGAAGTGTTTTTTGTAGTGCCAAATGCTGTTTCAGAAGTTAAGTGTGGTGTGCAGATTATTGGGGTTGATATACCCATTTCTGGTAGGTTAAAAAGGATGATAAAAACTACCAAAATGGTTGCTAAAAAAGCATTGTCTCTCCAAGCTGATGTATATCATTTTCATGACCCAGAACTACTATTGTTTGCAAAAATGCTTAAACGTTCAGGAGCCGCTGTTATTTATGATTCTCATGAAGATTTACCGAGGCAAATATTAGATAAAGCCTATATTCCAAAAGTATTTCGTAGCCTACTTTCGCGGATGATTGAGGCTTACGAAAATAATATTGCTAAAAACATATTAACCTGTGTAGTTGGTGCCACACCATACATAACTAGCAGATTTGAAAAAGTAGGTGCTAGAACCATTAATATCAATAATTACCCAAGGTTAGAGTCGTTTGTAAAACCTAAAGAATGGACCAATAAAACAGGTGAAATTTGCTATGTAGGTGGAGTTTTTAAGACAAGAGGTGCTGTTGAAATGGTAACCTTATTGAAAAATACTAATACAAAATTAAACATTGCAGGAAACTACTCACCAGTCGAATTAAGAGATGAACTTTTAGCGATTGAGGGTTGGAAGAAAGTGAAAGAGCATGGTTTTGTTAATCGAGATATGGTTAATGAAATCCTTGGCTTTTGTAACGTAGGTTTAGTAATTTTGCATCCAACTAAAAGCTATATTCATTCTTTACCAATAAAAATGTTTGAATACATGGCAGCAGGAATACCTGTAATTGCTTCTAATTTTGAATTATGGAAGGATATTGTTGATAAACATAAGTGTGGTATTTGTGTTGATCCATTAGATGTTAACGAAATATCAAAAGCGGTTAATTATTTGCTGGAAAATGATGTATTAGCGCAAGAGCTCGGGGCAAATGGGAGAAAGGCAGTTGAAGAACATTATACATGGGAAAATGAAGCAAAGAAACTGATTTCATTCTATAATACACTGAACGAGTAAATGAACTAAATTTTAGTATGAGTCACCAGTCATTATTGTTTTAATACGATGCATTTATTGCTGGGAGTATAAATATTGAAAACATGTTCCTAAATTGAAAGTTAAGCGTATTACATTATTAAAAAGCCTACAAGAATGAATATTACGATACTAACACAATATTTTCCGCCAGAAGTAGGCGCACCTCAAAACCGCCTTTACGAATTAGCCATTCGTATGCAGCAAAAAGGTGCTAATGTTAGCATTGTAACAGCAATGCCTAATTATCCAAAAATGGAGGTGCAGGAAGGGTATGAAAACAAAATATATGTGCATGAGGTAATGGATAATATGCATGTTCATCGTGCTCCAATTTATGTAACCAAGAATAAGGGTATTGTTTTTAGGTTGCTGAATTACTTCTCTTTTGTGTTCTCATCGTTTTGGATTGGCTTATTCAAAACAAAAAAAACCGATTTTATTTTATGTGAATCCCCACCGTTGTTTTTAGGAATTACTGCTTGGTTGTTATGTAAAACTAAACGAGCAAAATTAATTTTTAATGTATCTGATTTATGGCCTGAAAGTGCTGAGAAACTTGGCCTAGTCAGTAACAAATTTTTTTTGAAATTAGCAACTAAGCTGGAGGAGTTTTTATATAAAACCTCCACGTTAATACTAGGTCAAACCCAAGGTATCGTTTCCAATATTAGCGATCGTTTTCCAACCAAAAAAGTTGTTTGGATTCCAAACGGTGTGGATCCATTACTGTTTAATAAGGCCATTAATAATCAAGGAGTATGGAGAAAAAGTATGGGGTTATCACCGGATGACTTTGTTTTACTTTATGCTGGAATAATGGGGTACGCTCAAGGCTTAGATGTAATAACAGATGTAGCTTCTTCATTACTTACTAACCAACGAATTAAATTCATTTTTCTTGGAAATGGACCAGAAAAAGAAAGGTTACAACACATTGTTTCTGAGAAAAACCTTACAAATGTGCTGTTTCATGATTTTGTTCAGAAAAATGAAATGTCTGCAGTTTTAAAAGAAATTGACGCTTCAATTGTTCCTCTCAAAAAATTAGATTTGTTTTTAGGAGCTATACCATCGAAAATATTCGAATGTTTGGCTTCTGAAAAACCAATATTACTAGGAGTAGGTGGAGAAGCTAAAAAACTGTTTATTGAAGACGGTAATGCTGGGTTATACTTCGAACCAGAAAATGTTGACGCTTTAAAAAATGTTATCATTCAATTAGTACAAAACCCTAAACTAGGAAGTCAACTTGGCGCAAACGGAAAAGAATATGCTGCTAAGAACTTTAATCGTGATATAATTGCCGAAAAACTATGGCAAGAGATTAATACTTTAGCATAATGAATAACTTGTCACAAATTAAAAAATACCTAAGCCATCAGTTTGTATGGGTAAATTTGTTGGCATTTGTTTTACCATTGCTTTTTAAATTAACACCTACAATTATACTGCTTTTTGCGGTTGTAGTGGTAGCGCAATCAAAGTTTAAAATTTATAAATATCAAGTAAAAAACAAAGTCTGGTTATTTAGTATTTTATATCTTTTTTACATTATTGGAGCATTTTATACGCAACATACCAACGAATTAAAGTCGGAATTAGAAGTTAAGCTAGCTTTGTTAATATTTCCAATTTTGTTTTTGATAACTAAACCGCTGCCTAAGGTGGTTATGAACAAAGTATTGTTAAACTTTGTTTTGGGATGTTTTATTAACACCATTGTTAGTATTTTTAAAGCATGGAGTTGTTTCGAAGCAAAGGGAATAGTTGAGTGTTTCTATTCTTCGAGATTAGCGTTTAGTTTTCATCCAAGCTATTTAGCGCTATATCTAAATTTAGCGGTTGCAATTTTACTGTATTTTGATTTACACAAACTCAGGCCATATCATATAACCAGATGGATGATTTGGGTGTTAATAGTTGTTTTTAGTGTCTTTTTAGTCTTGTTGTCCTCTAAAATGGGAATAATTGGTTTATTCTTAGTTTTATTGATCTTTTTTGTATACCATTTGAGACAGGTTTCTTGGAAAATGACAATTATTAAA
>JBLIDJ010000084.1:0-10903 GCA_047634195.1 Flavobacteriales bacterium | reverse complement strand
CAATAAGATTGTCACTTTCGGACTTTCATTTGATTGTGTTAAAATCATGTCAATACCATTGTCAAGTTTCTTACGAACATACTTAGGTACAGTAACAGCTTTTGCAGCTCCAGGAACAGGTTTTTTACTTCTATCAAATATATCAGTAGATCTTTCGTAAGTCAAACCTTCGTATTGCGCTTCGGTAGGAAATTCTCTACCTGCGTATGGGTTAAAACTCTTTTTGAAATCATCTTCCAAATCAGCTCTGTCTTCGTAAGGAATTGGCGTACAGTTAACAATAGCAGCTTTTTTGCCTTTGATGTATTTGTTGTAAACCGCCATTACATCTTCTTTAGTCACTTTTTTGTAGCGATCTATTTCTTGTTGTAAGTTCATTTTACGAGGAGAATACAATTCCCAGCTAGTCAATACAGAAGCTTTAGATTGTACAGAGTTAGCGATGTCATAAAAACCTGAAATCATGTCACTTTTCACACGCTCTAAATCTTCAGCAGAAACACCTTTAGTTCCAAATTCTTCGATTGTTTTGCGAATCAATTGCTCGGTATCATTAAGTGACTCACCAGGGTAAGCTACTACTTGAACACCAAACATTCCGTTAATCTCAGACATTTGAGAAAAAGTAGAAGCTTGTACCGCTTTATCTGTTTTCACCATGTTTTGGTAAAACAATGAGTTGTTACCTTGTCCCATCAATGAAGACAATAAATCTAACGCTGGCTCATCTCTATGGTACAAATGTGGTACTGGAAATGCCATGAATGTTAATGGTAAACCTACTAAATCTTCAATATTGGCATACTTATCAGCTGTTAAGATTGGCATATCTTTTTTGATACGTCTTACAGCTGGTCCTTTTTTAATGCTTCCAAAATACTTTTCTACCAAAGCAACAACCGCTTTGGTGTCAACGTCACCTGCAACTACCAACGTAGCATTGTTAGGTCCGTACCAACGCATGAAAAAGTTTTTCAAATCAGTTACATCCGCACGATCTAAATCATCGGTATAACCAATAATTGGCCAGTTGTACTTATGTCCTTCTGGATATAAAGTTTGACCCAAGGTTTCGAACACCAAACCATATTGTTGGTTAAGGTTTTGTTGTTTTTCGTTTTTTACCGTAGAACGTTGCACTTCAAATTTCTCTTGAGTAACAGCATTCAACAAGAAACCCATTCTATCTGCTTCTAACCATAGCGCAGTTTCAAGGTAATTACTTGGTACTGTTTCAAAATAGTTCGTTCTGTCATTATTCGTAGTACCATTCATAGTACCCCCTGCTTCCGTAACCATTTTAAAATGTTGCTCATCACCTACATGCTCAGAACCTTGAAACATCATGTGCTCAAAAAAGTGAGCAAATCCAGATTTACCCGGGGACTCTCTATTTGAACCTACGTGATAGGTAATTTCAACATGGGCAATAGGATCTGAATGATCTTCGTGTACCAACAAACTTAATCCGTTTGCAAGCTCATACTTTTCGTAAGAAATGGTGAAACTTCCATCTACAGATTCTACTTTGTCAACCAATTTTGTACCTGCCTCAGTAACTACTGGTTCTTGTGCAATACTAGAAACAGTAGAAATACAACATGCAGCAGCAAATACGCTGGCGTAAAGTGTAACTCTTTTCATAACTTAATTTTGAATATACTTAGTTTAATTCAGGATGCTAATTACTAAAATGCAATGAAACCACCCTTAAAAATTTACATTGTTGGTATTATGTGTTGCTGAAAGGCAAAAAAAATGGTTTGTTATTTTCACAACAAACCATTTTTAGCCATATAACTATTAATTATTCTCTTCTTCAGGAGATTCAGTGTCAGTGTCAGTGTCAGTATCAGTTGAAGTATCTTTACTCTCACCATCGGTGGTCTCTGCTACAATCTCAGCACCTTCAATTACTTCAAACTCTTCCTCTTCGTCATGTTCTACTTTGGCAACAGCCGCAATAGCATCTTTTCCTCGTAGGCTTATCAAACGAACTCCTTGCGTAGCTCTACCCATTACGCGCATTTGAGCAACAGCCAGTCTAATAGCAATACCTGATTTAGTGATAATCATTAAATCATCTTCATCCGTAACGTTTTTAATGGAAATTAGATTACCCGTTTTTTCGGTAATACTAATGGTTTTAACCCCTTTTCCACCACGTTTGGTAATACGATAATCATCTACTTCAGAACGTTTTCCGTATCCTTTTTCCGAAACCACCAATATATTGCTTGTTGTATCTTCGATACACACCATCCCAATAACTTCATCGGTAGGGCTTCCTAAAGTAACACCTCGGACACCAGAAGCATTTCTACCCACAGAACGAACATCTTTTTCGTTGAATCGGATAGCTTTACCTTCTTTCATGGCAAGCAATATTTCACTTGTCCCACTTGTCAACTTAGCTTCCAACAATACATCGCCGTCTTTAATAGTCACTGCGTTGATACCGTTTGTTCTAGGTCTAGAGTAAGCTTCTAACTTGGTTTTTTTAACTGTACCATTTTTGGTCGCTAAAATCACGTAGTTATTATTGATGTATTCTGTGTCCTTTAAGTCGTTTACATTAATATAAGCCTTGATATTGTCGTCTGGCTCAATATTAAGTAGGTTTTGTATTGCTCTACCTTTAGATGTTTTTGATCCTTCAGGAATTTCAAAAACACGCATCCAGAAACATTTTCCTTTTTCGGTAAAAATCAACAAGTAATTGTGATTGGTTGCAACAAACAACTGCTCTAAGAAATCTTCATCCCTGGTTGTTGAACCTTTTGAACCAACTCCACCTCTACTTTGTGTCTTATATTCTGACAGAGAAGTACGTTTGATGTAACCTAAATGAGAAATAGTTACCACCACAGAGTCATCGGCAATCATGTCTTCTATGCTGAAATCTTCAGCAGCATAAACAATCTCAGACCTACGTTCATCACCATATTTCTCACGTACTTCAACTAATTCATCAGAAATGATTTTCATTCTCATTTCTTCACTATCCAAGATAGCACTTAAATGCGTGATCAATTTCATCAATTCTTCGTACTCTTCTTTTAACTTATCTCTTTCAAGACCCGTTAATTTTTGAAGACGCATATCCAAGATAGCTCTTGCCTGAATTTCACTTAAGTTAAACGTTGTAATTAACCCATTTCTAGCATCTTCTGGCGTTCTAGAAGCACGAATTAACTTAATAACTTCATCTAAGTTATCAAGCGCAATAATCAATCCTTCTAATACGTGTGCTTTTTCTTCTGCTTTTTTAAGTTCAAAAATTGTTCGTTTAACAACCACATCATGGCGGTGTTCTACAAACAACTCAATCATGTCCTTTAAGTTAAGTGTCATTGGACGACCTTTAACCAAAGCAATATTGTTTACAGAAAATGAAGTTTGAAGGGCCGTATATTTGAAAAGCTTGTTTAATACCACATTTGGCATACAATCTCTTTTCAACTCATAGACAATACGCATTCCGTTTCTATCCGATTCATCTCGGATATCAGAAATACCTTCTATTTTTTTATCATTAACAAGATCGGCTGTTTTTTTAATCATTTCAGCCTTATTCACTTGATAAGGAATTTCCGTCACAACGATTTGCTCTCTGCCATTAGACATTTCTTCAAAATCGGCACGAGCACGCATCACTACTCTACCACGACCGGTTTCCAGAGCAGCTTTCACGCCTTCATATCCATATATCAATCCACCTGTTGGAAAATCGGGAGCTTTTACATGCTCCATCAAACCAGCGATGTCAATGTCTTTGTTGTCAATTAATGCTAAGGTGGCATTAATACACTCTGTTAAATTGTGAGGAGCAATGTTGGTTGCCATACCTACTGCAATACCACTAGCACCATTCACCAAAAGGTTAGGGATTCTAGAAGGAAGTACCGTTGGTTCTGATAACGAATCGTCAAAGTTGGGTGCAAAATCCACCGTTTCTTTTTCAATGTCAATCAACATGTCTTCGGCCATTTTACGCAAACGAGCCTCGGTATATCTCATAGCCGCTGGGCTATCACCATCTACTGAACCAAAGTTACCTTGACCATCCACTAGCGGATAACGCAAGGACCATGGCTGTGCCATACGAACCATAGCGTCATATACTGAAGTATCACCGTGTGGGTGATACTTACCTAATACTTCACCGACAATTCTCGCCGATTTTTTGTGAGACTTATTGGCATACACCCCTAAATCCATCATGCCATATAGCACACGGCGATGAACTGGTTTTAACCCATCTCGTACATCAGGTAATGCACGCGAAACAATAACGGACATCGAATAATCGATGTAAGCCGTTTTCATTTCTTCTTCTATGTTTACTGCAATAATTTTTTCTCCGTCTGCCATATTGTCTATTTATAATAAACTGCACAAAGTTTGTGTGTCACTTTGCGAATGATCGAAAGTAAGTAATTTGAAGCCACGAGCGACGTTTTTAACATGTGTTATTACTAACATATTTTTGTTAATAAATTCGATAATTGATTAGGCTGGTAGGATAATTAATAGATAAATTTGAGAAAAAGACACTTGTTGGTATATTACAAGTGTTTAAAGTATAAGTAAATACTATGAATATGGAAGCTAAATTCTCTAAGAAAGTAAAAGATGTGATATCATACAGTCGTGAAGAAGCCCTGCGCTTAGGACATGACTACATTGGTGTAGAGCATTTGTTGCTTGGAATTATTCGTGAAGGAGATAATACTGCTATTACCATCTTAGGTCGACTGGAAGTTGATCTTTTAGACTTGAGAAAGGCGGTAGAAGAATCTGTTAAAACGACTAAAAAGAAATACAATCAAACCTTGAACAATATTCCTATTGTAAAACAAGCAGAGAATGTTCTTAAAATAACATACCTCGAAGCAAAACTTTACAAAAGTGACATTATTGACACCGAGCATTTGTTGTTGTCTATTTTAAAAGACGAAAACAATGTGGCGACTAAAACATTAGAACGTTTTCAAGTTGATTATCAATTGGCTAAATATGAATTTGAATCTACCATAAAAGATAAGCCTCGTGCTGAATTGCCAAGCGGTCCTTCTGACGATGATGAACTTGGTGAAGGTGGCTCTTTTGGTTCAAGTGGACCTAGAAGATCGGCCTCTGGTGGTGAGTCTAAAAGTAAAACTCCAGTACTCGACAATTTCGGGAGAGATTTAACACGTTCTGCTGAAGAAGATAAACTAGATCCTATTGTAGGGCGAGAAAATGAAATTGAGCGTGTTTCTCAAATTCTAAGTCGTCGTAAAAAAAACAACCCTGTACTTATTGGTGAACCTGGTGTGGGTAAATCAGCCATTGCTGAAGGTTTGGCTTTGAGAATTGTACAGCGTAAAGTGAGTAGGGTTTTATTCAACAAACGAATTATTTCTCTTGATGTCGCTTCTCTAGTGGCTGGAACAAAATACCGTGGCCAGTTCGAAGAGCGTATGAAAGCAGTAATGAATGAGTTGGAAAAATCGCCAGATGTCATCTTATTTATTGATGAGATTCACACCATTGTTGGTGCGGGTGGAGCATCGGGCTCCTTAGATGCGTCCAACATGTTTAAACCTGCTTTAGCACGTGGCGAAATACAATGTATTGGTGCAACAACACTTGATGAATACAGACAGTACATTGAAAAAGATGGAGCTCTGGAGCGTCGTTTCCAAACGGTGATTATTGAACCAACGAACGAGGAAGAAACAATTCAGATATTAAATAACATTAAGGAAAAGTACGAGGAACATCACTCAGTGACGTACACTCCTGAAGCGATTAAGAGTTGTGTAAAATTAACTGCAAGGTATATTACTGACAGACACTTGCCAGACAAAGCGATTGACGCCTTGGATGAAGCGGGTTCTAGAGTACATATCATCAACATGAATGTTCCAAAAGAAATCATTGAGATTGAAAAAAAGATTGATGATATTAAGGAAGAGAAAATTCAAGTAGTTAAGAGCCAGAAATACGAAGAAGCAGCCAAACTAAGAGATACTGAACGCCAATTGTTGGAGGATTTAGAATCTGCAAAGAACAAATGGGAAGCGGACAGTAAAACACATAGAGAAACAGTAACAGAAGCTAATGTAGCAGAAGTTGTTTCTATGATGACAGGCATTCCGGTTACACGTTTGGCGGAAAAAGAATCGGGTCGTTTGTCCAAAATGGATGAAGAAATTCAAGATACTGTTATTGGGCAAAACCACGCTATTAAGAAAGTAGTAAAAGCAATACAACGTAATAGAGCTGGACTAAAAGATCCTAACAAGCCTATTGGTTCTTTTATTTTCTTAGGCCCTACTGGTGTTGGAAAAACACAGTTGGCTAAAGTATTGGCTAAATACATGTTCGATTCTGAAGAAGCATTAATCAGAATTGACATGAGTGAGTACATGGAGAAATTTTCTGTGAGTAGATTGGTTGGAGCCCCTCCTGGATACGTAGGTTACGAAGAAGGTGGACAACTGACGGAGAAAGTTCGTAGAAAACCTTACTCTATCATACTCCTTGATGAAATTGAAAAAGCACATCCAGATGTTTTCAACATATTGTTACAAGCATTAGACGATGGTCAAATGACGGATAGTTTAGGTCGTAAAATTGATTTTAGAAATACGATCATCATCATGACTTCCAATATTGGTGCACGTCAACTATCAGATTTTGGTGGTGGCGTAGGATTTGACACTAAAGCAAGGGTCGATGCAACTGAAGAACATGCAGCAGGTGTTATTCAAAACGCTTTAAAGAAGGCGTTTGCTCCTGAGTTCTTAAATCGTATTGATGATGTGGTTATTTTCCATCATTTGGAAATGGGTGACATTCATAAAATCATCGATATTGAGTTGAAACACTTGTATAACAGAATCGAAGAACTGGGGTACACCATTAAATTAACTGAAAAAGCCAAAGATTTTATAGCTGATAAGGGTTACGACAAGAAATTTGGTGCAAGACCATTGAAAAGAGCTATTCAAAAATACTTGGAAGATCCATTGGCCGAAGAAATCATTAATGCAACCATCAAAGAAGGTGACAACATTAAAGTTGATTTGGATGAAAAAACAAGTGAGATTACGGTAAGTGTGGTTAAACCAAGAAAAAAGAAACCGACCGAAAGCTAAGATTAAATAAGATTTACTAGAGCTTGTTTAATAAGGATAATGTAACGTTGTACTTATTAGGCAAGCTCTTTTTTTATGCCTACTAAAAAAGAATTAGTTCAAGTTGCTCACCTTTTCTGATTATTAATTTGTGCTTCCTTTCGTCTCCATAGCATATCCAAAGGCCATCCCCTTTTTTATAAAGAACCACCTTTCATTTCAAGTCAATCTTCATACCTCCATTTAACATGCACCCTAGATCACCTTTGGTGTAACATGCGTGTTCTAAAAGTTGTCAGAGAATATCAATAAGCGCAATTGGACCTTACCATCACTAATTACCTTTTGTGAACACTTGCGTTTGGATATTCCCAACTCAGGTGTTCAACCTGCATTATGGTCTGCTGTAAAAGTCAGAAAGTAACCTCTATGAGGTGACAAAACGAAGCCATATGGTAATACTGCGAGTTGAAGGCAACGGAATAGAGGGTGATTTCCTGGCTAACGAACAAAAAGAATAAAGGTTTTGTTCATTTTCACTCAATAATCTTGCATTTAGTACTTGGTACTAAGCTATAAGTAATTGAATAACAAACTATACGTGGTTTTCAGTAGACCCGAATTAAATCAGCAGGACTTACACCCATAACTCCATTCTGATGTTGCAACGCTTATATGGAGAATCAGCAGGTACTGGTATTTCTTTAAAACCAACCTTGTGATACAATGTGATGGCAGGCTCTAATATCCTATTGGAATCAAGAAACACACGGGTTGCTCCCATTTGGCTTGCTTCGTGAATAGCAGCATACATCAATTTTTGACCAATCTTAAGCCCTTGATAGGCTGGAGTTACGCCCATCTTTGTTAACTCAAAAACACCGTTGCCTCTTTTTAATAAAGCAACGGTGCCGATTATTTCTTCATTGAGCTTCGCAAAATAGATAGCACCGCCATCTTTGAGAATATATTCTTCTGGCTTACTCAACACTTGTTCATCGTATGGCTCTACTTCAAAAAACTTGGCGAGCCATTCAATGTTTAAGCGATAAAAATCTTGTTTAAAGCCAGATTCGTAAGCGATGATTTTAACTAAAGGAATCTTGTCTTTTGAATCCATTAAAAACAAACATTCGTTTTATTTCTGGTTAATTTTGTTCATGTATTGATACAATTCATTGTCAGTAGAAAGAATAACTGATGATTTTTCATCCAATGTGTTATCCAACGTTTCCATTGATTTCAAGAATGCATACAAACTTCTAGAAGAAGAGCTTTTGTCATAAGCGCCTGCATAGATATTAGCTGCAGTTGCATCTGCTTTACCTTTTATTTCTTCCGCTTTTCTAAAAGCTTCAGACTGAATCGTTTTTAATTCTCTTTCTTTTTCACCATTGATACGAGAAGCCTCACCTTGTCCTTCAGAACGAAATTTATCGGCAATTCTAAAACGTTCACTACGCATACGCTCATATACTTGTTCCTGCACTTCTTTTACGTAATTGATTCTTTTGAAACGAAAATCCAAAATAACAATACCTAAATCAGTTGTCTCCTTGTTGGCAGATTCTAATATTTGTTGTTGAATTAACTCTCTACCTACTTTAATGATTTGTAACGTATCTGCAACAATCCCAGAAGTAATCTCACCACTTTCTGGCGTTCTATTACTTGTCCTTACCGTTTCTTCGATGTTATTGTTAGCAATAAAATTTCGGGTTGCACCATCCAAAATATCATCCAAACGAGATTGAGCACCACGCTCATTTGTTAAACGTTTGAAAAATTGTAGTGGATTGATAATTTGCCAGCGTGCGTATGTATCTACAAAAATGAATTTCTTGTCTTTTGTCGGAACTTGATTCGGATCTCCATCCCACTCCATGTATCTTTTTTCAAAATAATTGGCTTTTTGAATAAATGGAATTTTGAAATAAACACCTGGATCAGTAATAGCAACACCTATTGGTCGGCCAAACTGGGTAATAACCACTTGCTCTTTCTCATCTACTGTAAAAGCACTTAAAAAAGCTGTTATTACAAGTATTCCACCAATAATTATTAAGAGGTTCTTTTTATTCTTCATACTTACTTACTTTTTGGTTGGTTGGTACTCATGTTTAAAAGAGGCAATACGCTATTCCCTTTTTCATCTGTAATAATCATATTCCCTATACGTGGCAATACTTTCTCCATTGTTTCCAAATAAATACGACGTTTAGTCACTTCAGGAGCTTTTACATATTCACGATACAGGTCATTAAATCGAGAGGCTTCCCCTTTGGCTCTATTGATTCTTTCGGTAGCATATCCTTCTGCTTTCTGTATGGTTTCTAATGCTTGTCCACTAGCCTTTGGGATTACCTTATTGTATTCCGATTTGGCTCTATTAATCAAGGTCTCTTTTTCTTGCTGCGCTTCATTTACTGCATTAAAAGCCGCTTTTACAGGATCAGGTGGGTTAACATCTTGCAAAACAACTTGGTCTATTTTTACTCCCATGTCGTATTCATTACAAATTTGCTGAATAAGTTCTTCTAACCTTACCCCTATTTCAGTTCTACCAACAGTTAACACTTCATTTACTGTTCTATCTCCTACTACTTGCCTCATGGCAGACTCAGAAATGTCTCTTAGGGTTGTTTGTGGGTTTCTTACTTTAAACAAGAAATTATACGCATCAGATACGCGGTACTGAACTACCCATTCTACATCAGCTAAGTTTAAATCACCTGTCAGCATTAATGCTTCGTTTCTAGCTTCTCTACTACGGCTATACTGTGAGTTAACACCTGCTTTTACGGTTCTAAAACCAAACTCTAGTTTTTGTTGACGTTCTACAGGAACCTTATACACGCTTTCAATCAAGGGGATCTTAATATTAAGACCTGGATCGACAGTTCTAATGTATTTCCCGAAACGGGTTATTACTCCTACTTCTTCTGTCTTTACAGAAAAAAATGAACCAAACAAGATAATTAAACTAACAATACCTATTGCTAGGTACTTACTGTATTGTTTAATTTTTGCTGGGTCAAGATTGATGTTTAAGTCATCCATATATGATAGCTAAGTTGTAATTATTATTTCCTTAAAACTACCAAATTTGCCGCACTTAAAAAAGGGAAGATATACTTAGTTATGAACACAAAAAAAGCGCCTTACAGCGCTTTTTCTTATATAACAGTAATAACTAACCAAAAAAATTACATCCAAATAAGTTTTTGCCCATACTGCTTACTTCCAATAGTAATATTGATATAATAAATACCTTTAGTAATGAAGCTAGGCCTAACAACTATTTTGTTTTTTAGATACCTACGTTCTTCATATACCTTTTTGCCTGAATTTAAATCAAACATAGTCACCGTTCCTACCCCAGGAGCATCGTTTACTAGAATGGTTATAGCTCCATTGATAACCGGATTTGGCGCTATGCTCAACACATTTAGTATTATCTGATTACTAATATCTGATGTAACATCAGCTAACACACTTACTTGAATGGTGTCGTAAGCTGTCAGTCTTCCGTCGTAAACTGAAATCACCACTTCGGAAACTCCAATTTGATTAGAAATGGTTGCTGCATATAACTCTGTGCCCGTTAAGCTGCAGGAAACGATGGTAGGAGAACTTTGAGAAACGATGCTAAACGTTATGTCATCTTGATCTACATCACTTGCATAATCTATCAAATCAAACAAATTAACTACCCCAACATTTTCAAGTAATTCAACATCTGGCACAGTAATTAAGGGCATGTTATTCACCTCATT
>JBLIDJ010000083.1:0-10960 GCA_047634195.1 Flavobacteriales bacterium | reverse complement strand
AATCTTCAAGTAATTGGTGAACTAACCATATACGTGCCAAATGCTTTTAGTCCAAACGGAGATGGTCTTAATGATGTCTTTACACCGGTAATTAATGGTTTAACAGAAAACAGTTATCGCTTGAAGGTATTTAATCGCTGGGGAGAAGAGATTTTTAAATCTGACGATATTACTCTTGGATGGGACGGTACGTTTAAAAACGAAAAATGTCCACCAGAAAGCTACTCTTGGCAATTATTTGTAAAAAGCGAATATGGCGTAAGCTCCAAAACAATTACAGGAATTGTAACCCTGCTTAGATAAGTTAATGAAAACGTTTAGTCACATATTATTTTGGTTTTGTAGTTTGAGCTTATTACCTGTTCACGCTCAGGTAATGATAAGTGCACCTGAAGCAAGTGGAGGAACTATGACCGACTACCAAGGTGTTTCTGCACAAGATGATGTTTTTGTATTTTGCCCTTCACAAAATGGCGTAAATGTTGCTCAATTAACGGCTACTGTTAATAATCCTAACGAGTTATACGAATTTTCGTGGTCCAAATTTAATACGACCACCAATACTTACGATGCTTATTTCATTGACTACAATTTAACAGTGTCAACCATTTCTGACCTGCAAGACGGAGGATATTCAGTAGAAGTATACAACCAATTAGGTGAAATAGTTGGTTGTGAAAGAGCTTGGGTATTTACCAACAATCCTAAGTCGACCATAAGTAAATTACCTGAATTTTGCAGTCCGTTTCAATTGCATGTCAATATTGATCACAAAAACGAACTGACGTATTATAATCCGCCGTTGGATGCCTTGACCATAGATGAAACCACGGAGATAACGGTTTGTTTTTCCGCCAATCATTCCTATGTGTCTGACTTAGGATTTTATTTAGTTGGCCCACCGTCTTGTGGAAGCCCCAGTATAAAACTCATGGAGTCTTTTGCTATTACCCAAAACAATGATTTTTGTAATGGTGGGGACAACATTTCGCAGTTGTGTTTTAGTTCAAAATCATCTGCCTTTATTATAAGTCCTTGCGATGCCCCTACTCCCCTCATAGGAACTTATGCTTCTACAGATGGTTGGGAAAAACTATATGGTTGTCAAGCGAATGCTTCTGGTTGGCAAGTGCAGATTTTTGATTGTATTTCTGGAGATAATGGCACGTTAACTAATGCTCAAATTACTTTTTCTTCTCCATCAAATAATTGCCGACCTATTGAAATAAATTATGATTCAGGAGATATCAATAGTCCCATTAAAGATAATTCATGTACCACTGAAAAAGCATCTTCATTTGTCGTAGAAGCCACAGCGGCTGCTGCCCAAAAAATACCTAATGAGGTAAGTTATCAATGGACAGAAAACGCACCGTTTTTTGAAATAGCAAACAATGGTCAGGCTAAATCAATTTACGTTCCACGCCCTCCTAAAACACTTACTTTATTTGAAGTAACCAGTACTGACCAATTTGGTTGTCATAGCATGGCCTCGGTCGATTATTATTTCAATCCAATAACAACTCCCACTATTAGTGCTATACCCTTGCTTTGCAATAATTATGAAGTGCAAAAATTAACCGCTTTTCCTGATGAAGGTGTTTGGGCAGGCACAGGTATTATTGATCGTAAATTAGGCTTGTTCGACCCAAGTATTGTTGGCCCTCAGCCCACCAAAGTTTTTTACACCGACACCAGCATGTGCGGTGGCGTTGCTATTGAATCTTTTCAAGTAAAAAATACACCAGATGCTACCATCATTGGAAAAAAACCTTTGTGTGATTATGACCTCGATGGCAATTTAGCGTTAGCTAATTCCGATACGGGTTATTGGCAATATGCTTGGTACAAAAACGATTTTGAATTACTTGCGAGAAAGGATTCAAGTGATTTGTTTTTGTATAATATTTCTGTTGGCTCGTATCACGCCATAATTAATCATTCTAACGAATGTATTGACACGGTTTCCATTCATTTTAAAAGCCAACAACTAGCCGATGTCTCTATCGAAGCATCGACTATTGAAACGAGTGTTGAAGTGCCATTTATTGAGTTTTTTGGAGGTGAAAAACACCCTTTGGTGAACAGTTGGTTTTTAATGGATAATATTGTGGTAGCCACAAATACAGACGAGTATTCACATGAATTCCCCAAATTACCCCGTGTGTATCAGGCCGCATATGTCGGTGTTGACAATATTGGTTGTTACGACACCGCTAAAGTAGATGTAACACTTATTCATGAATTTGCTTTTTATATTCCCAATACTTTTACTCCTAATGGTGATGGCATCAACGATTTCTTGAAAGTATTTGCTACCGACTTAGTGTTGTCTGAATACGAATTTGAAATTATTAATCGTTGGGGTGATCGTGTATTCTACTCCAGAAACATTTATGAGCGATGGAATGGCTACTACGGAGATGACAAAGTTCCTGAAGGCAGATACTTGTACCGAGTAGTTGGGAAATCGAAAACGACTGGGCAAACAGCAGAAGCCACCGACTTTATCTATATTTTGTATTGATTTACAAATAGTAGATTCTCCACTTGAAAAGCACCCTTATTTATTGAATCACCAACTTACCTGATTTTAGAACCTCTTGATCTTGCTTTAGTTTGTACACGTAAATACCCTTAGGTAGTTGAGAAACATCCATCGTTTGCATGTTGTTTGTCACCCTAATTTCCTTGACTAAATCCCCTACTACATTATAAAAAGCAACGAATGTATTAGTCAAATCGTTTGTGTTTATGTTCCAATAAATCTTATCCGCTGCAGGGTTAGGATACAGGTTAAATTCAATACTATTAGCATCGTTTTCATGTATGGCTGTTAAGTCAAGCGGATCTCCCCAAGTAGTGGTGTCTTTTTTGTAAAACACCAACTGTCTTGACCATTTATCCGTAAAATTTTCATCGCATACAAAATAAGGCCCACCAAGTGTTTTCATGTAATTTCCCATTTCAACACAGCCATCCCACAAAGTAGTTTCCCAACAAGAATCTTCACTGTTTAACTGATATGTCTCCCAGTTTGGCTTTGGTATCGATTTATAAACAAAACTTTCATCAAAGGACATTCCATAAAAATTAACTGCAAACCCATTATAAAATGTTTCTTTGGGCAACTTATTAAAATCGGGATTACGCTTTATCGTTTCCGTTACCGTATCCTGCAAATATTTTATTGTTGTACTTACACTGTTGTCAGGCAACAAGCTGTCTATCTCTGTTTGTACTTCTCGAGCATATTGATAGATGATGGAATCTGCAAAGTCGGTTCTCGTAAGATAAGTACGGATTTCATTCTTTTCAACGGATTGATTTTCACTCTGCTCGTATTCAACTACATGTAATTCATCATCCACATCAAAGTCATTTGCCTCAAACCAAGTAAAATTAGATACTCCTTGCTCAATATCATTGCTTCCAACAAGTGTCAACTCACTAAAACCAAGAAAAGGATAGCCTGCTGCAAAATCTGGGAAGTAATGAAAATTTAAGGTTTGTACCAAGCCATTGTTTTTACTCAATTGCATACTTGTATAATTCACAGAGGAATTGATAGGTGCATCGTTTTTATCATACGCCTGAAAAGTGATCGTTTTTACAGAATCTGTAATGCCTAAAAATGAAAGATTATCATGACTAGCTATGGTGGCCATTACTTTCGAAGAGTCTGTACTTGCAACATAAGCCACCCATGTATCTTGAAGTTTGGCCCAGGTGTTAATGCTTATTATTTCATCATCGACATTAACAAATTGATTTACACCATCATTCAACATAATGACCTCTTTCCCTATCCAAGAACTAACATAAGGTGAAACGCAGTATCCTCCGCCTTTCATAGCTTCTATCGTTTTGAAAGGAAATAAATGCATTCCATCTTGGCTTAAAACAGAATCAATGCGAAGGGCTGAAACGTCCTTGTAGGTGTCTGCAAAATAAGCGATTCTATCAGCATTTACTGTTTGATAATTTTGTGCGTTAGCTTGGATAATAAAGAAAGAAAATACGAGTGAAAAAGAACAACATAACTTCATAATGAGCTTTTTTTTTGATAAATATACTTATTTATATTCGGTTCGTTTTTGTAATGAATCTTTTGGCATGTAGTAATCGATTTCAAATAAATATTGATTAGGTCAAAAGGCTCAAAAACCTTAGCTTCAACTTCGACCACTTCGTCTCTGCTATTAGAGGTTCGCTCAATTCAAGGCTCTGTCCAGGAGTTAGAAAGTCGAAAGAGCCTGTCCCAAGAACGGAGTGATTAGGGAACGGAAAGTCAATAGCGTCATTCGTTTTGTAACTTAGTGGGAGAAAGGAATCCGTTTTTTTGCTTAAAGATATAAGGTGTTAAGTAAGACCGGATTGCTTCTTCACTTCGTTTCGCTCCTCGCAATGACGTATTCCTTTTACTTCTGTTATTGGAAAAAAACGCTCCCTGAGCGTATTTCATTTTTGAAATATTAATCGAAGGAGCAGGTTTTTATTAAGAAAACACCGAAACATAGGCTGGATAAAATCGAGGTTTATCCAGCCTATGTTAATGCGGATTGACTAAGTCTTAATTACTTTTTAGATTTTTTAATCCATCAGAAAATATTGATTTCATGCAAGTACCTACCATTTTAATTTGCTTTAGCAGCACCTTACGTTAACGTTAGTATAAAAAAAAGCGGTTCAGGTAAGTACCTAAACCGCTAATAATAAAATATACAAACAGTTTTCTGTTTTACCTAGTCTATCACTTTATCAACGTTTTTAAAAACAAAGTTTGTTTGAACTGAATCTTGTACCACATCAAACGTAAGGTTAGCAAATTCAGCTCCTTGATATGATTTCCCTTTTGCCGCTTTTACATATTTCAAATTATCACTCCAATGTTCCATTGCCATCACCAGTTTGGCACACAATCCATCGCCTTGCACATGAAAGATTAAATACTGCTTGTTGTTTATTTCTGAATATTCTTTTAGCCAATACCTGAGTGCAGAATTATCAAAACTTGTTAGTTGCGTGGCTAGTTCCGATTTGTATTCCTGACTTGTTGGCGAAAATTTATCGAAAGTTGGATTTGTATTTGCACATTCTTTTCTTCCACAAGAAGATGCTAGGGTAAAACATACCGCAAGCATTAATAATAGTTTGCTTGTCATAAGATAGGTTTTTTTATGCCTAACGGCAATCGACCCTTTATATTACAGCGCAACAAAAACTGATTTGAAAAAGTCTTAAAAATTTACTCCTTGCTCTTTTTCTTCAGCTTGCTGAAATATTTTTTCTCCCCTGCCCTGTTGACATAGAATGTAGGCCTTATAGAATCTTTCAATTTAAAATCTCCGTCAGAGAACACTCCATATCCATATCCACATTCGTCAGCCAAATCATTTGTTCGTATGTAAAGCGAATCGTTTGTAAACCAAAAGTTAATACTGCAATTAATGAAGTTCTCTTTTTGAACCATGGTGAAATCAGCCTCACCTGGGCCGTAAACTTTCATTTGGCCTGCTATAGCTCCACTATTATAAGAAGGTGCTCCACGATTTAGTTCTAAGTAAAATAATAGCATACTGTCTGAGTCAGGAAACACACTTATTACACCTGTTCGTCCGCTGTCAGGATGAGTGCCGTATGCATAAACTCCTCCATAATTGATGTCTTGTCCATAAACAGGCACAAAAATCAAAATTGTAAATATGATGAATATCGTTTTCTTCATTTGTCTATTATCACAATGGTCTACACGTGATGCATTTACCTAGAGGCAATCTGAGGGATAAACAATTTTTATCCTACCTAAATTGTTTTGGCTTCAAATTATTATTAGCGTTTTCCACGATTTCTATCATTCTCTTGTGCCTGGTTTCTTTCCTTTTAGCAGAAACAATCCAGTACAACAAACCCTTTTTCACGGACTTACTTAGACTTTCAAAGTATTCGCTTGCGTCTGGGTAACTGGCAAATGCTTCTTTTAAATCTACTGGAATGATCAGTGTCTCTACCCCATCCAAAATAGTCCAAGAACCATTTTTTTTGGCAATAGCAATGCTTTTGTATCCTTCCTCTTCCATGAGTCCTTGGTCAATTAAGGTTTTTACTTTATCCTTATTTATTTTAGACCAA
This sequence comes from Flavobacteriales bacterium, assembly GCA_047634195.1. Lineage (GTDB taxonomy): Bacteria > Bacteroidota > Bacteroidia > Flavobacteriales_D > Luteibaculaceae > JBLIDJ01. The sequence continues at coordinate 4,828 of JBLIDJ010000083.1, read as the reverse complement.
TTACTTTTTGCTTTTCTTTTGCAGAAATACTGCTTGAATTTCTCACCATCTATAGCCTTTTTGGTGCTATCTATCCAACCAAAACAAAGGGCTTCATCTACTGATTCGCTCCAGCTTAGGTTATAGCTCGGAGATTGTTTCTTGTAAAACATGAGCCATACAGCCTCTTTTTTATTATGGTGCAATGCCAGCCATTTTCTCCAATCATTTTTGTCACAAGGGCAATATTCTTCCACATCTTTCATATAATCTCTTGGGTTGTTCTATGGCGTGCAGCCGAACACATGAATAAGTAGAAGTTCACTCAGAACAAATTTGTGCTACGTCATTCTACTATAATTTACACAGAATCGGGGTAGGAAGAATAAGCTAGTCAAAAAGTTGTTACCCTATCCAGGTTCCATTCAAAAAGCCATTGAATAAATATATCTGTAATATGATATTTATAACATAAAGCCCAGACCATAGTTGATCTTTATATTTTTTATTAGTTATCAATAAATATAAGCCGCTATAGCAAAAAACAATCCCAAAATATATTTTGGTTTTAAAAAAAGGCAATGAGAATTTTTGCAACCCTTCCATATAACCAGCCATATTAAACAGCAGCCATGTTAGTAGTGAAATTAACATAAAACAAAGGATGCCTTTTGTTTTTACTTTATTCCTTTTAAGAATGCTAATGATAAATACGAAAAAGAAAGGTGATGCAAAAATAAACCTATTTAAACTGTAAATCGAAGTGCCTCCTTTAGCATCTTCGCTCGAATACATTACCGTTACTATGGCTATTAATGCTAAATAACCAAATGAAAAAAGCGTGTGTGACGAAATTGTTTTATGCTTATTATAAAATTTCTTAACAAGGAGTACAAAGCAAAAATATAATGATATAAGACCAACAAAAAGCGCTAGTCCATCCAACCATATTAATCTTGCTCCATCCCATGTAGTCAAATATAACTTCGGTAATGATAAAAATCTATTCCATTCTTTTTGTGCTTCAAAAAGAGTGAAAAACTTACCACTCTCTAAATACTGAATGTATTGTGCTAACAGCGTTGATATTACCGCTGACAACAATAATAATACTGAATCTTGTATAAGTTTTTTATTGTCCTTTTTGGGTACGTAATTATAGAATTTTGCAAATAAAATAACAGGGATAAACATTAAGGATGCTGAACGCGATAAACAAGCGATAAAAACACCTAAAATAGCAATCCAATTATTCTTTTTTAAACCATATATCATTAAAGATCCTGCAAAAAAGAAAATAGCTTCTGAATATGGGACGTAGCAAAAAAACAAGCTTGGAGTAGATAGTAGCAGTAATAATATTTTGCTTTCTAAATTGTACGTTTTTTGGATGAAAACTACACCTACATAAAACAAAAGAAAATTCACAACACTTATACCTAGGACAGATAGAGAGCTTATTTTCCACAACCATGGAAATAAGGGGAAAAAAGCAACATTGGATTGTTGACCAACTTTAAAAGAATAACCATTATCAATAATGGATTTATACCACCATGCATCCCATTGTAGAAGTGATCCATTTGTTGGATAGCTATTAATAAAGCCTAAAAACGATAAAACACAATAAAACGAAAAAAATATAGCAACATGGATAATAATTGTGCCTATTGGGTTTCTTAAAATATTTTTTATCATTTGTAATACTAATAGGGTTAGAACAAGAGTGCCGTTTCTTGCTTTTACTTGTTACTTTTAATATGGTCAAATTTAATAATTCATTCGAGCATTACAACTAATCCTGTATTATTTACTGGTACGTATGTCTAACCTAATGTTGTTTTGGTCCAACGTGACTTACGCAAAAAAATATGTCCCAGTTCGAACAAACAGCTTATTCAATTTTTTAGTACAATACTACTTCCTTCTTTTTGCCACGCAACAAACCAAATACTTAAGCTGAGCGAAATGGAAGTAAGTTAGGCTTGAACCAACGAATCATTTCGAGTGGTAAGAAGGAACGGGACCTTTGACCTAGTCTATACAAATCAGTGACCTTTTAAAATATCTGATAAGATATCCTAAAGCCAACATTAACACTTGGTCTAAAAGAATTCATGGGCATGTCCCATACATAGTGGTGTAATGAAGAATAGCCAAGTTTGTCAAACTCATTTTTAATATATTCTTGCTTTTTATGTTTAAGGCCAATCATCAAATAAGATTCTAGACGTACTCTATTAAACTTAGAAACCAGACCTACTATGAAATCAATTATATGTAGCTCTTTTTTGATAGCAGTATGTTCAATAGTGCCTTTTCGCACATTTGGATCTAAAGGGTCAGGAACGAAATAGGTGATTTTTTTATTTCTAGTATCGTTTATTTTATAGAATGCCAATCCAGCATACATATCTGAACCTTTGGGAGTTAAGAAATAATATTTAATCTCAAAATGAATTCTTTCACCAGAGGAAGGAGTGACTATTGAATCATAGTATAAATTATTTTCACTGCGACCAAACAGATGATAATTTAAATATGGATATATGCCTTGATTAAATATTCGCCTCCCATAATCGATTTCGAGACTAATCTTGTTTTTAATTTTGAGTTCGAGCCCAAAAGTCAAATGTGGCATATTGGGATTAAATATGTTTAGCGGCAAAAATTTAAATAACAGTTCGCTCTTTTTCACATCATTTTGCGCCATTGACGCACCTGAGATAAAAAAGGTAATACCAAAACAGCATCCAACTAGATATTTTCTTATTGTCATATTTTTTGATAAAAAACTAACTGTTTGTTATCAATGCGCAAATTATCGAATTTTTAAGTACACACAAACTATGCCTCTTCCAAAAATAAGGCATCTCATTCGCTTCTTCAATTTTTATTTCGTTAGTAGCTTCTTCTTTTTGCTACGCAACACACCGAATGGTTAGACAGGCTCACCACAGGCAGTTCGGCGCGAGCTAGGGAAATTTTTTTTCTTCTAATATTTCATTCAATTTATTAGCAAGTACCTTGGAGTCTGTAAGATTCCAACCAGCCCCGCAATAAAAGCATCTAATAGTACATATCCCAACCAAACTTTCACCTCCAAAACCCCACAGATCAGCAATAAAAGTTCTCTTTCTAGATTTTGTAGTATCAAATCTTATGAGTTCATTATAATCAAATATTCTTTTTGAAAATATTGAAATAGTGCCTACTTTTTCAATCATTAGATGGTTTTTAAAAAAAGTAAGTTCATGTTTTCCTCTGAGGTTCCAAAGGAATTGATTCCATAGTAAATATCCAATAATAAAAAGCACTGAAAGAATAGTAAAAAGGAAGGAATACCTTCCATTATTATCAAAGAGTAAGGCATAGACCAAAACCCCTGTAATAACACACCACCCCAGTAACCAAGCTCCTAAGAACATCGTTAAATACCCTAAATTTCTATTTTCAATTGCTATTTTATTTTCAGTTTTCAAATTATTGTTCAATTTATTAATCTATTTATAGAATCAAGCTTCGTTCAGTGAGAGGCTTACATATTAGCCTATCTGCGGAAAAATTGACAGTACTTAGTACGGAAATATTCTGTGTAGCAACAGGGTTATTTGGTAGTTTACACGTTGTTTTAAGGTAATAACCAAAATCGCCAACCTCCCCATCGATTCCTGTAATTTTGCTCAAAGGTCAGCAGATTTAAAGAAGAGGGTAAGTTGTTAATTTTCACATATTGGTCAAAACTATTTTTTGACTCAAATTCTTTTAACTCTTGACTTTCTAGGTCTAGGACAAAAAATACATTTTGATAATTATAAAACCAGCTATCTAGGTTCCCTATTAATTCATCATCAATCACGTAAAATTTAGTCATTTCAAGTGGTTGGTTTTCTGATGTTTTAATTTCTTCAATGGATCCATATTCAGTCCAATTTGTATTGTCAATAGTTAATCCATGACCAATTGGTATTCTTGGCCCATCACCTAAGCCATGATTCCCCCAATAGGAGAACATGTAAATAAACAAGGAAAGAGAAAAGATCAAACCACTTAAAAACCAGAGACGTAATTTTTTTCTTGAATTTTTGTCAAACCAACTACCAGGTTTATATTTTGCTATACCTTGGAAAACAAGAAGAATCAAAAACGCATAAAAACTAGCCAGTATTGCTATCTTAACTAATTCGAATATAAAGTGAAATAGTACTTCCAATGTTTAAGTTTTCATTTTTTTATTTCAACTAATACCCATACAAACGTTACATTACATGTCACCAAACCATGTATTTAGTACGAGTTTACATTTACAACGCTACTTCCTACTTTTACTACATCACACACCCCAAAGATTTGCCTAAACACCTCAAAGATTAGCTGCGCTGAATGCTGAAGCATTTCGCGCGGGAGCGAGGGCAGCACACAATATTAAGTGCATAAAAATACTTATTTAAATAAGTATTTCTTAGCCTTGTTGAGTAGCCTTATTCTTATGGGTACAAACCTTACAATACTTGATAAACAAGGATGTTACCATAATTGAATGGCTCCTCACTCTATGTTGCTTTTTGCTTTTACTACGCAACACACCGAATGGTTCGACAAGCTCACCACAGAGAGTTCGGCGCGAGCTAGGGGAAAAGCAACAGAAAATACAGAGTAGGATTAATTAATCCTGAATAACTATAACAAGTGTAATAAAAAAAAACGAAGCCTACCAGCTTCGTTTTTTTTTTAACTTTGGCAAATACACCAATAAATACACACCATCTAATAAGAATAAAAATCTTAAACACCATTAAACTATCTTATGAAAACCATTAAATTAATAAGCGGAATTTGCCTATTGGTA
>JBLIDJ010000082.1:0-11096 GCA_047634195.1 Flavobacteriales bacterium | reverse complement strand
TTTGATCTAATTGTGAATAAATAGAATTGTTACTGATGTATTCTGGAACTATTTCTTTTAATTTTTTAACAATTTCAAAATTGTTTTGTGTATTATACATAATCGTTAAGTCTGAAATATGTTTTTGAGTGTCTTCCAGTTTATAGATACGAACCTTACCAATCATTATTTGAGGATGGTGTGTCGCACTCGTGTTTTCATCATTGGTCAATAATTCTTCATAGAGTTTTTCACCAGGTCTTAAGCCCGTAAATATTATTTGAATGTCCTTTCCAAGAGTTAGGCCAGATAGCTTAATCATTTTTTGTGCTAAGTCATATATCTTAACAGACTTACCCATATCAAAAACAAATATTTCGCCTCCATTGCCCATACTTCCAGCCTCCAATACCAATTGGCAAGCTTCTGGTATTGTCATGAAATAACGTGTAATATTTCTATCGGTAATAGTGATAGGTCCACCATTTTCAATTTGCTTCTTAAACAATGGAATAACACTACCATTAGACCCCAGTACGTTGCCAAATCGAGTAGTAATAAATTGAGTTTTGGTGGTTTGTTGCATGGTTTGTGCATAAATTTCAGCAACTCTTTTACTGCACCCCATAACATTGGTTGGATTTACCGCTTTGTCAGTAGAAATCATTACAAACTTTGAAACGCCATATTGAATAGATAGATCCACTAAGTTTTTTGTACCCAAAACATTGGTCAATACAGCTTCCGTTGGATTGTCTTCCATCAGTGGTACGTGTTTGTATGCAGCAGCGTGAAACACAATCGTAGGTTTCAAATACTCAAAAACATTAGTCAAACGATCACGTTTTGTAATATCGGCAACAACTATCTCATACTGTTTTTTGTTTCCGTAAGTAGCCGATAATTCAATATCAAGATCGTATAAGGCAGATTCTGCTTGATCTAGTAACATTACTTTTTTAGGGTGATAGCTAAGTACTTGTCTGACTAACTCACTACCTATTGAGCCAGCAGCACCAGTTATTAGTATGGTTTCGTTGTTAATATAGTTTCTTACCGTGTTGTTGTCTATTTTTATTGGTGCACGGCCTAGTAGTTCATCAATTTTGATTGTTTTTATTTGATTAAAGCTCAATTCACCATTAATCCATCGTTTCACAGGAGGTACATTCAAGACTTTTACACCGTGTTTTAAGCAAACATCAACAATGTTTTTTTTGGCTTGAACATGATTTTGCTGAATGGAAATAATGAGCTCTTCAATATTATTTTTTAAAATAATATCTTCTAATTTACTCGTGTGATAAATTTCAGCTCCTTCTAATGATTTTTTGCTTTTTGTTTTATCATCATCTAAAAATGCTACTACTTTAAGTTTTGTTCCCGCATCTCGATCAATAGTTCGTTTGGTGATTATGCCTGATTCGCCTGCTCCGTATATCAAAACATTAGACATAGCCTTATGGCTATGTTGAAGCTCTAGATAAAACATTTTCACTGTAAATCTACTGCCTATTAAAATCACAACTGATAATAAAAATTCTATGATAATAACTGAAAAAGGAATCACAAAAATGGTGTCTATAGCTAAATACCTAACTAAGTTGATTAGCGCAAACAAGATACTCCCACATAGTACCACCATAAATATTCTATTGGTATCTTGAGAACTTGTATAACGAATAATACCACTATACGTTTTGAAAATAATGAAACTAACCCCTCGTATGATCACGATCATGGGAATAACAGGTAGCATGTCTTCAAATTCGTAAGGAGGAATATTAAAATTAAATCGCAATAAATAGGCGAGAACAATCGCACAAGTGACAATGGCTATGTCTATAATGAAAATTAACCAACGCGGTGAATTTTTTTTAGGGAACTGTATCAAGATCGTAAAGTTTCAACAAAGATAATTGATTAGAGTTATTATACTGACGCAGATACCTTAAAACAGATGTTGTTTTCTGAAATTTAGCTTCAATGTTGGATTGAAATCAAAACGAGATTAATTATTACTTGCTTCTTAAAACCTAGTCTTGCAGCAAAAAAGTCAATTTCACTATGTTAAAGGCTACTATTACCTTTTCAATCATGTTTTATTTCAAATAGGGCTTATGTGATTTTTGTCGTTAATTATTGAAGCTAATACTTACATTTGTCGGCGTCTTAATTAAACATTGATATGAAAACTACTGCTTTAACCTCAAAACACATAGCTCTTGGTGCCAAAATGGTTCCATTTGCAGGATATAATATGCCTGTTCAATATACAGGTGTCAATGAAGAACACGAAATTGTAAGAACTGGAGTAGGTGTTTTTGATGTTTCACACATGGGCGAGTTTTTTTTAAGAGGTGAAAATGCTTTAGCACTTATTCAAAAAGTTACCACTAACGATGCTTCAGTATTGGTAGATGGTAAAGCTCAATACTCGTGTTTGCCAAATGCAACGGGTGGTGTTGTAGATGATTTACTTATTTACAAAATTTCTGACGTAGAATATATGTTAGTTGTAAATGCTTCCAATATTGAAAAAGACTGGAATTGGATAAGTAAGCATAATACTTTTGGCGTAGAGATGGAGGATGCATCTGACGACTATTCTTTATTAGCTGTGCAAGGACCAAAAACGGTTGAAGCACTTCAGTCGCTGACGGATGTGAATCTAGGTGAAATGAAATACTACACCTTCCAAAAAGGAGTTTTTGCAGGTTGTGACAATGTGATACTGTCAGCTACAGGATATACAGGATCAGGTGGTTTTGAAATATATTGTAAAAACGCAGACGCCGAAAAAGTGTGGGATGCGATTTTTGAAGCAGGTAAAGCACAAGCAATTAAACCAATTGGTCTTGCAGCGAGAGATACTTTGAGATTGGAAATGGGATTTTGTCTATACGGAAACGATATAGATGATTCTACTTCTCCTATAGAAGCCGGCTTAGGGTGGATTACTAAATTCACGAAGGATTTTGTAAATGCTGAGCAAATCAAACAACACAAAGAAGATGGGGTAAGTCGCAAGTTAGTGGCTTTTGAAATGATTGAAAGAGGAATTCCTCGTCACGACTATGAGATTACCGATGGAAGTGGAAACGTCATCGGGAAGGTCACATCAGGTACACAAAGCCCATCCTTAAAAAAAGCAATAGGATTAGGATATGTTGCTTTTGGTCAACATAAAGTTGATTCAGATATTTCAATTTTGATTCGTAACAAAGAAGTGAAAGCTAAAATTGTAAAATTGCCATTTTACAAAAACTAAGATCATATGATCAAAAATAAATTAGAAGTTTGCTTTTCACCGAATCAGTTTCAATTATACAACGAACATTACGATATTGTTGTAGTAATTGATGTCTTAAGAGCAACTTCTGCTATTTGCGCTGGATTTGAAAATGGAGTAAAAAGTATCATTCCATGTTCAACCGTAGAAGAGGCAATGGCTTTCAAGAATCAAGGATATGTTGCTGCAGCTGAGAGAGAAGGGAAGATAGTTCCAGGTTTCGATTTTGGGAACTCACCTTTCAGCTATATGTCTGATGAGGTAAAAGGCAAAGAAATTGCGCTAACAACAACCAATGGTACACGCGCGGTAAATGTTGCGAAAAGTAATGGCGCACAAGTAGTTATAGGAGCGCTGTCAAATTTAGATGCTGTTGTTGAATGGCTACTTACACAGAAAAAAGATGTGCTTTTATTATGTTCTGGTTGGAAAGATAAGTTTAATCTGGAAGACACTATTTGTGCGGGAGCAATTGCCAAAAAATTAATAGCTTCAGGCACGTATGCTTCTGAACATGATTCAACTATTGCCGCTCGATTCTTATTTGAGTCGGCAGAAACTAATTATTTTGGTTTTTTAAAAGCATCCTCACATCGTAGACGATTGCGTAAATTAAAGTTAAATAAAGACATTCATTATTGTTTAACGGCAAATACGACTAAGGTTGTTCCTATATTAGTCAATGACAGACTTGTGTTAAAAAAAGAGTAACTTATCGCTAGTTTTATAGCAATAAGGTCATGAGAAAAATATTCATTGTTGGAATAATTTTATTTTCCCTTAGTTCATTTGTCAAGCCACTGAATACCAATTATTGGGGGTTTTTCGGTCATAAAAAAATAAACAACCTTGCCGTTTTTACGTTGCCAGAGCCTCTTTTTGGATTTTTCAGAGTTCATCAAAAAGAAATAACAGAGCGCTCTGTTGCGCCAGACAAGCGCAGGCACATGTTTAAAGACGAAGCACCAAAACATTACATTGATTTAGATCATTATTGTGACAGCAGAGAAGCCGTATTTGATAGCATGCCAGAAAAATGGAATGATGCAGTTGCTAAATACACAAAGGACACTTTACTCGCTTTTGGGATAGTTCCGTGGGCTGTTAACCTATCATTCTATCAATTAAAAAAGGCGTTTGAAAATGAAAATTGGGAAAAAGTTGTAAAAATTTCTGCAGATTTAGGCCACTATATAGCCGATGCGCACGTTCCTTTACATACAACGGAAAATTATAATGGACAAATGACTGGGCAAGATGGTATTCATGGGTTTTGGGAATCAAGACTACCTGAGTTGTTTTTTGATGAGTATGACTTTTTTATCGGTAAAGCGCAGTATGTTAATCATACACAACATTATATTTGGGAAAGATTGAAAGAAAGTCACTGGGCATTAGATTCGGTGTTGGAGTTTGAAAAGTACTTACGAACAGATGAAAATACTGTAAATATGTATAGTTTTGAATTGAAAGGAAAACGAGTGGTGAAATGTTATGCGGAAGATTATGCGAAACAATATCATATCATGTTGGATGGAATGGTAGAGCGTAGGATGAAATCAGCAGTTAAAACGGTTGGTTCATTTTGGTACACAGCTTGGGTGATGGCTGGACAACCAAATTTGCCAAAACCAGAAAGTTTACTAATCTTAGCAGAAGATACTACTCTCCGAAAACACATTAGGAATAAGGCAAGCAGAATACATGAATAAGTACGTTAGACATGCAATATTTTATTACTTGATAACAGGGCTGTTAGGGGTGTGTTGTGTGCAAAATTCTTATGCTCAAGACATTCATTTTTCTCAGTTTTTTGCAGCCCCTTTATTAGTCAACCCTGCGTTTTCAGGGCTATATCATGGCGATTTTAGAATAACAGGGAATGTACGACAGCAATGGAAATCAATTTCAGAACCATTTACCACATCAGCCATAGGTGCTGATTACCAATTCTATAGATCCAATGGGGATAGAATATCTGCAGGAATGCAAATATCTAGTGATGAAGCAGGTGTAGGGACTTTAAAAACAACACAAACTTATGTGGTAGGTGCATATCACAAAAGTGTTGGATTGAACGATTTTCATGGAGGCCTGCAATTTGGGTATGTGGAACAAGGTGTTGATATAAAGAAATTTAGTTTTCCTAATCAATTTGACCGTGATTTAGGGCAGTTCAATAGTCAAAATGATGCTTTGCCAAATGGGGAGTCTAATTTGCAAGAAAAGACACAATACATTGATGTTGCCATTGGATTTGCTTGGTCTAGAGATTTTGGACAACTAAAACCCATCGTAGGTTTTTCAATATACCACCTTAATTTTCCGCATAAAACATTGACTGAAAACGACGAGGCAAGAGCCAAGCCAAGACCCGTAATTACCTATGGGGGAATTTATACGCTTAATCAACGTTACTACCTTATGCCTTTGTTCAAATATACGTTTCAAACAAAATCATCTGATTTGCTTTTTGGAAGTAATGTTGCTAGGGTAATACCTAGAAACAAATTTAAATTAGATGCTGCTTATGCAGGTATGGAGTTTAGAACTGGAGTTGGAAGAAACACCGATGCTTCTATTTTTATGCTTGGATTAATCTTTAAAAAATTAAGAGTAGGCATGAGTTATGACTTCAATATCTCTTCACTTAGAACATCAAGTAGTTATAGAGGAGCAACAGAAATTTCAATCATTTATACGGGTTTGAGTACTCAATTAGATAGAGCACACATACCTTGTAACCGATATTAAAAGTTTAACAAATACATGAAGCGACTTCTCGTTTTACTCTTTTTTACTAGTTTTTTTCAGTCCTCTGGACAATCTCTGTTAGATTCCCTGGATTTAAATGAATTAACCAAACGTCAATTAAAAAGTTTTGGTAAAAATTCTATGAACGTAGGTGACCCATACTGGGCGATTGATTTTTTTGAGAAATATTTAGAACTCAAAGAGGATGATTTAAAAGTCACCTTTATGCTGGCCGACGCCTATTTTTCTGCTCGTGATTACGAAATGGCAGAAGCGAATTATAGCAAAGTAGTTGAGCAAGACCCAGAAGAATATCCATTGGCGCGTTTTTATTTGGCTAAAATGAAAATGACAAATGGTAAATATGCTGAAGCCGCAGAAGATTTTGAAACGTTTAAAAAAGAATACAAAGGACAAACAAATGAAAGGATTTTCAAAAAATTTGTGGATGCTTATATCGAGGGTTGTGAAATTGCGCCGGGACTTATCGACTCATCGTTAAAATTGTTGGTAACACATTTAGATACCAGTATCAATAAGGCGCATGTTGAGTCTAGCCCTATTGCTACAAGTGACTCGATATTTATTTATGCAAGTTTAAAAGCCGACACGACTGAAATATTTATGTTTGATGACAAGGATAGGCCAAACAGGAAGTTATACACGGCAAAATTAAATAAAGGAATCTGGGAACATGCCAATAAATATATTCCACAAGTAAATACTGTAGGGGTTGAGATTGCTAATTTTGCCTTTACAAGTGACCAGCAGACTTTGTTTTTCACAGTTTGCAGTGAGCCTAGGCCCGGCTTAAAAAGGTGTGATATCTATCAAACTAATTTTAATGATAGCTTAAACGAATTTGGTTCTGCGATAAAACTCCCGGAAGAGATTAATGATAAAAAAAGAGGGGCAACGATGCCATCTGTTGGGGTAGAGTCTAAGCCCAATAGGCCAGAGCGATTGGTCTTGTATTTTGTTAGTGATAAAGATGGAGGGCGTGGCAATAAAGATATTTGGTATAGTGTATACAGCGAAAGACGCAATACATGGAGAAGACCTAGAAATGCAGGGAGTGATGTAAATACTGTTGGCGATGAAATAACTCCTTATTATGATTTTAATTCTGCATCACTTTACTATAGTTCTAACGCACTCCCAGGACTTGGAGGATATGATGTTTACAGAGTTGATGGACAGTTACATAAATGGACAGACCCAGAGAATGTAGGTTATCCAATAAACACAGGTTATGATGATATTTACTACACAATTGCACCAAGTAGAGAAAGTGGTTTTTTAGTCTCCAACAGACCAGGAGGCGTTAGTTTAAAAAATGAAACGTGCTGTGATGATATTTACGAATATAAATGGAGTGAGTTTATTAAAATTAATGTCTCAGGAGAGGTGTTCGCAAAACAAGACAGTGTTTTTAATAAAGACTCAGTAAATGTGTTAAATGATGCGGTTATTTCTCTTTACATTAAAAAAGGATCAGATGCCGTACTAGTGAAATCATTTTCAGTGGATAGTTTAGGGGAGTACAAAATGGTGTTAGAGCACAAAAAGGAGTATGTGATTGAAGTTTCAAGAGACGGGTACGACACTAGGAAATATGCTGTAAACACCGGAATGTATGTACAGTCTGATAGTTTGAGACTAAGCATGGAAATGACCTTGTTGCCACAAGGGCCTATTGTGCTTAGCAATGTGTATTATGGTTTTGATGATGATAGATTAAATCAAGCATCTCAATTGAGTTTAGATACCACGCTAGTTCCATTATTGCTTAACAATAATTCAATAATTGTAGAATTAAGCTCACATACGGATAGCAAAGGGAAAGATAAGTATAACTTAAAGTTGTCACAACGAAGAGCTGAGAGTGTCGTTAATCACCTGATATACAGAGGTATAGAGAAAGAGCGTTTGCAAGCAAAAGGTTATGGCGAAACGGATCCAATAGCTCCCAATACACATGAAGATGGAACTGATAACCCCGAGGGAAGAAAAAAGAATCGTAGAACTTCCTTTAAGATCATTGGTAAGTTTGATCGGGCAATTTTTTACGAAGACTAAATTACCACAACTCCTGTAGTTTAGTATTGGTAGGATTGGTTACTTCTAAATACATTTTCCGAAATTGACCAGGGGTGAACGTGCATCTGCAATCACTGGTTTCAGTTGTGCTTCCATTATGGAAGTATTCACTCATAAAATTTGACGTTGGTGGTATATAATGTTTGCCATTGCTATCTTTAAAAGGGGAGATAAGTAGACACCCATTATTAGGAGATGTGTAGTGCTTAAATAAATCTGGAAAGGGTGTTCGAGTTTCTGTAATCACTTTTAAATCAGCATTGGTGTCACACATTAAGTCCCCTGTCGTTCTACAATTCGGGTCATCAACGACTTCTGTGCCAAAAGCAATTTCATCAGTGTCATATAACCCAAAAAAGTGACCCATTAAGTGCGTTAATGCTTGTGTAGATTTTAAGTAGTTTTTATTGAGGTATATAAACGAATGGATGTCAGATGGTGTGCTTGCAAAGCCATAGTTTTCAGCGGTGAAACTCACCCCATTTACTGATGCAGCGAGGTATAAATTAATGGTGTTCTTTTTTCGATACAATACAAAGGGTTCCAAACCATAGGACTTGTAACGATATACATTATATAAGAAATTTGGAATATAATTAAATTCGCACACCTTAAAAGTAAAACCAAGAGGTTTGAAATTGTTATTAAGAAGGTCAATGGCATTTATAATTTCAGGCTCAGTTATCTGATATTGTTGTGAAGCACTGTCAATAAAAATATAACAGGCAATGTTAAATTCTTTATTTAATTTAGGAATGCCTTTTCCAGCATAAGGCGTTCCGTTATATTGTGCTTCATGAGAAATTACAAATTGCCCTGGAGTATATTCAACAGCTGTTCTTTGCGAGAATAGATTCGTACAAAAACAAAAGCATATGTATATTAAAAATAGTGTCTGTCTCATAAAACCTTATTATATTTACTTGCAAGTATTAAAAGTAGTTAAATTCTAAATAAAACGGCAAAACAAACAACATTATGCAGTATATTTTTAAACTTTTATATACTATCCTATTTATTTTTATTATAGATGTTGCTACAGCTCAAACTATTACTGTTAATTCGAATCCAATATGCAACGACAATAGATTAACAACTTTTTCTGTTGATGGCACATATGACTTGTCAACTCAAGTGTTAACTTGGGATTTGGATGAAGGATCGTTTGCAGATTCAACCACTATTGCTCAAGTTTTATACTTAATTGATGGTGAAAAAACGGTTACATTTTTTGTAGACAACGTACCAAAAGCTACAAAAACAGTGTATGTGTACAGTGTAAAGCCAGACCTATACTTAGACAAAATTACGGGATGTGAGCCTGTAGATATTACTTACACAACAGACTTTGTTACTTTTGAAGCTAATGCTGTATTACCAGATGTACAGGTAAGCTCAGTTGATTTAGTTTTAGGAGATGGCGCAAGAAGAACCTTAACACCAGCAGGTTACACACACTCCTATATTGCAGGTGAATATGAACCATCTATTATTGTAACTGATGAACTTGGTTGCATAGGTCGTGTTAGCAAAAACATAGTTATAGACCCAAAACCAGAAGCAATCATTGTGACAGACCCTATAGTGGCATCTAGTTGCGACAAGCCTTTCACTGTAATATTTAGCGATGGATCTGATAGTAGAAATCAAGCAAATGTTTCTAGTTGGCAATGGAATTTCGGGCAAGGACAAACATCCAATCAAGCAGGGCCTACAAGTATTACTTATGTGAATGATGGGTCTTACAGCGTCTCATTGACAGTTACTAATTCTAACGGTTGTAAAGACACCGACAACCTGTCTGTAAGCCTTGGATCGCCCAAGGCAAATTTCATTTTAGAAGGTGTATTTAGTCAGGATACCTTATGTGGAAAAGTAACATTTGTTAATCAATCGTCTACCAGTGAGGTGTTTTGGGATTTTAGTGCTTTAGGGATATCTAATCCTTACAAAGGAAAAAGTGGGTTTGAGCTAGATTTGATTGCGCTTTTACCTGGGACATATCCCATAACTATTAAAGCTGAAGTTGTCAATAACAATGTGACTTGTGAAGCTACTTTCACGAAAAACATTGTCATCCCCGAAATAAAGGCTGACTTTGATGTAAGTCCAAATTACGGGTGCGAATTTCCATTTGATGTAAGGTTTGATGATAATAGTATCAATGCAGATACTTATAAGTGGATTTATGGTAATGGTTTAGATTCTATTTTTGTTGGTAATGGATCTCATGATTATACTTACGATCAAGAAGATTTATATGAATACAGTAGAAAAGGAATGAATGCTTGGTATCCATATTTAAAAGTGACAAACAAATACGGATGCAGGGACAGTACGAGGAGAGGGTCTGTTCCTGTTGATTCGGTCAAAGTTTTTGAACCTTGGGCTCGATTTATGCCAGATACCATGGATGGTTGTGCGCCATTATCTGTATTTTTTATGGATTCGATTAATGTTGATGTTGATAATAACGACGTAACAAGCTTTACTTGGGATTTTGGTGATGGAAATATTGTTACAGGTCCAAGTTTAACACAAATAACGCATGTCTATCCAAACCCTGGCATATATTATGTAAAATTATCAATCACTACCGCATTAGGGTGTAGCGATGATTCATATTTGATACCCATACGTGTGGGGCAACCAGCATCGGGCCATTTAAAAATAGTGATGAGTGTCCCCGATGGATCGTCGATATGTCCGGGGCAGAGAGTAGACGTCGATCTTGTTGGCAATCCTACTCCAGCATTTGATATGCTTCAAATAAACGCTAGCTCAGAAGATTTATCGTCGTGTTTTAATGATTTTAATGTTGATTACAATAATGTTGGTTTTG
Source organism: Flavobacteriales bacterium (assembly GCA_047634195.1). Taxonomy (GTDB): domain Bacteria; phylum Bacteroidota; class Bacteroidia; order Flavobacteriales_D; family Luteibaculaceae; genus JBLIDJ01. The sequence continues at coordinate 129 of JBLIDJ010000082.1, read as the reverse complement.
AACATACTGTTGGTCCAATAACGCTTGACGTAACGGGTATAATAGACGGTTGTTACACGACCACTCCAACACAAGATGTGAAAACCCTAAACATGCTTGGCCCTATTGTACGTAACATGGGTTATAACA
>JBLIDJ010000081.1:0-11332 GCA_047634195.1 Flavobacteriales bacterium | reverse complement strand
GCCGATTGCACTTCACTATTAGTATAATCCACATAAACCTCAATAGCTGGAGAACGATACATGTCAGGCATGTACTCAACCCCTGGGCTGTTTGGATCTTCGGTACAAGAAGTAATCATTGATCCTAGAACCAATAGCGACATCAAATACTTTGATTTATTTTTAATATTTTTTTTCATTGCCATTAACTTTTCCTTATGCAACAATTTCTTTTTCATTGAATTCAATCAATCCCGTAGCTTTCACCATCTCGCCAATTTCGTCACTCGTAAACTGTTGGTTATCTGCCGTAGTGATTTCCATTACAAATTTATCATTGGTTGTTCTAGGGTCTGGATTATTAGCAGGCATACCTGGTAGTGTTCCATTCCTAATGAAGTAAGTAATAGCCATACCATGTGCAGCACACAATACCGTGAACTCAAAGGTTACAGGCATAAAAGAGGGCAAATTTTGTATCCACTCCATGCTTGGTTTACCACCAATGTTCATAGGCCAATCGCTAATCATGAAATACCAAATTCCGAAAAGGGATAAAGCCAAACCTGTTAAACCAAACATAAATGCTGTGATGGCTATTCGGGTTCTTTTTATGCCAATTACTGGATCAATACCGTGAATAGGAAATGGTGAAAATACATCCTTCACACGAATACCTTTTGATACAAGATCTTTTGCAGCATCCATTAAGGTGCTGTCATCGTCGTACATTGCGTATATGACTTTATTCGCCATTTGAATTAATTTTCGAGTTCAATAAAACTTATTAGTGTTCTTCGTTTTTGTACGATTCGCCAGACGATTTCAAAATCGTTTTCAACTCGTTAAGAGCTAATACTGGGAAGAAACGCGCAAACAATAAGAACAAAGAGAAGAAGATACCTATGGTTCCAACAAATACACCTATGTCTACAAATGTAGGGTGAAACATTGTCCAACTTGAAGGTAGGTAATCACGGTGTAGTGATGTTACAATAATCACAAATCGCTCAAACCACATTCCAATATTTACAATAATAGATAAGATAAAGGTAGCTGTTAAACTTGTTCTAATTTTCTTAATCCAGAACAATTGAGGTGTAATTACATTACAAGTCATCATACTCCAGTACGCCCACCAATAAGGTCCAGTAGCACGGTTGATGAAAGCATATGATTCGTATTCAACACCAGAATACCAAGAAAAGAACAACTCTGTTAAGTAAGCAACACCTACAATAGAACCTGTAACGATAATTACAATGTTCATGTACTCTACGTGTTTGATCGTTATATAATTCTCAAGATTCATGGCTTTACGCATGATCAACAATAATGTCAATACCATAGCAAAACCAGAGAATACCGCTCCCGATACAAAGTAAGGAGGGAAAATGGTGGTATGCCAACCTGGAATGACCGATGTGGCAAAATCCATAGATACAATAGAGTGAACCGAAAATACCAAGGGTGTTGCTAAACCTGCAAGAACCAACGATACTTCTTCGAAACGTGTCCAGTGCTTAGCGTTACCCGACCAACCGAAACTTAAAATTCCGTAAATCTTTTTAGGTAATGGCTTAACTACTTTATCTCTAATAGTAGCAAAATCAGGAATAAGTCCAATGTACCAGAATACTAATGATACAGAGAAGTAAGTAGAAATTGCAAATACATCCCAAAGTAAAGGTGAGTTAAAGTTAACCCATAAAGAACCGAATTGATTTGGCAATGGGAATACCCAGTAAGCCATCCAAATACGTCCCATGTGAATTCCTGGGAACAAGGCTGCCATCATTACAGCAAAGATGGTCATTGCTTCCGCAGAACGGTTTACAGCCATTCTCCATTTTTGACGGAAAAGTAATAATACCGCAGAAATCAATGTTCCAGCGTGACCAATACCTACCCACCATACAAAGTTGGTAATATCCCAAGCCCAACCAACGGTCTTGTTCAATCCCCAAGTTCCAATTCCAGTACCTAACAAGTACATAATACATCCAATACCCCAAAGACCAATAATTCCGGCAATTGATAATAAGATGTACCAAAGTTTAGGCGCTTTATCCATAATAGGACCTACCACATCGTCAGTAATGTCGGCGTAGGTTTTGTGTCCTAAAATGAGTGGCTCTCTAATTGCAGCTTCCTTATGCATTATACCTATTTTTTATTAAGCTTCAACTTCGTTAATGTTTCTAACTTTCACTTGATAGTAAACGTTTGGACGTGTACCAACTTCTTCCAGTGAAGAGTATGCTCTTTTTCCTGCTGCTTTTTGAGCAATCACAGAATTAGTGTCGTTTAAATCACCAAAAGTAATGGCGTTGGTAGGACAAGATTCAGAACAAGCTGTTTGAATAGCTCCATCCGGTACTGGTGTTCCTGCTTGTTTAGCATCTAACTTACCAGCTTGGATTTTCTGAACACACATACTACATTTTTCCATTACACCTCGTGAACGTACTGCAACATCTGGGTTTAATACCATACGACCTAGATCGCTTTGTGCAGGGTTTACTTCAGTGAATTTTTTGTATGCTTGGTAGTTAAACCAGTTAAAGCGACGTACTTTATAAGGACAGTTGTTAGCACAATATCTTGTACCAATACAACGGTTGTAAGTCATTTGGTTTAACCCTTCGTTACTGTGGGTTGTTGCTGCAACTGGACAAACTGTCTCACATGGTGCGTGATTACAGTGTTGACACATCATTGGCATGTAAACCGTACGAGGGTTATCCTCTGGTTTTTCCATGGCTTTGTAGCTGAAGTCTTCGCCATTTTCTTTTTTCACTTCTTCAGTAGAAGAGAAATAACGGTCAATACGCAACCAATGCATATCACGGCTTCTTCTTACTTCGTCTTTTCCAACAACAGGAACGTTGTTTTCGCTATGACAAGCAGTAACACAAGCGTTACAACCAATACACGTAGAAAGATCTATTGATAGTCCCCAACGATGTCCAATGTTTTCTACCGGATGTTGTTCCCATAGATCTACATTTTTTATCTCGGTTTCTTCCATACCGTTTTCTCCATGAACCATCAAGGTGTGCGATGGATTGTAATCGTCTTTTGGTGCTGAGATAAAGTTCATAAATGAAGTTTCCTTCACTACTGAGTCTCTTCCCATCACCGTATGGTGTGTTTGAGTTGCCGCTAAAGCAAATTCTTTTCCGGTAGCTTCAACGCCTACATTGTAAACATTGTAATCAAATGCTCCGTTAGAAAGCGTAGCCAAAGGATATACATTCTGACCAATAGGCATTAAGTTCCCATTCTCATCTGCAAGGTGTCCACCGTACTCACCTGTTTGGTAAGCAGCTTTACCTATTTCTTCTCCGTCAGCACCTCTACCGTAACCTAAAGCAACCCCTATGGTTCCTGGTTTTTGACCTGGTAAAGGATAAACAGGTAACTCAAGAGACATTCCGTTGATCGTGATTTTTGCTACACTAGCTGGAGTTTCTTGACCTAAGTATGTATTAAAACCAAATGCATCTACATCGGAAGGAGCCATTGTGATGTAGTTATCCCACGTTACTTTTGTTACCGAATCCGGTAATTCTTGTAACCAAGGGTTAGCTGCATGACGACCGTCACCGATAGCAACACTGGTATATAATTTAAGTTCAAAAGTACCTGCTGCTTTTGCTGTTTTGTTAACCAATACAGCTGATTCAGACAAGTAGGTATTTGCATAAGTTGATTCTTCACCTTGTACGCTTGTGCTTGCCGATCCATTATGAACACTGTTGTTCCAGAAATCGGTAAACATAGCATACTCACTTTGAGAAGCATATGCTGTTTCCTCCCAGTTTTCCTTCATAAAATCAAGGAAATCCATGTTATTACCAGACCACAACAAGAATGATTGTTGGGCTTGACGCGTGTCGAACAATGGAGAAATAGTAGGTTGCGTTAAGGCTAATTCACCAGCAATTACTTCCAAATCGTTCCACGATTCCAAGTAATGGTTATCTGGTAATACAAACTGACAACGTGAAGCTGTTTCGTCGGCAATACCTGAAAAAGAAACTGATAATTTCACTTTACTCAGACCAGCAATAAAAGAAGAGCTGTCTGGGTAAGAATAAGCTGGGTTAACACCATATGTGAATAAGGCATCTACTTTACCCGCTTTCATATCTTTTACCAATTGAGCCATAGCAACATCGTTGCTTGCACCAATATTGGTTGTTTTGCTTAAATCGATGGTAGTTCCGTAATTACCCAATAGTTGGTTAATTCCGTTTACCAATACCTGTACTGCCACATCGTTACTACCAGCTACTACTAGAGAAGCACCTTGGTTTTCCAACAATTCTTTAACAGCTGTCGCCACTTTTGCATCTACCACTTCGGTATTGATGCTTAAAGTTGGTTGAGCCATTTTTTTAGCAATACCATTGTAAATGGCTGCAGCAGTTAAACCTTCTTCCGATGGTTTAACCATTTCTCTTACGTCAGCATTAGAACCTGTTAATGAAAGAACCGATTCGAATTGAAAATGACGAGACATTGTTCCAATTTCAGGATTTCTTGTCTGTGCAAAATCAGTGACATATTTGGTTGACAACAACCAGCTATTTTGAAAATCAGCAGCAATACTTACTACTATTTTTGCTTTATTAAAATGATAGCTCGGAACAATTGCTTTGCCGAATGATTTCTCGTTAGCAGCAGTTAATCCAGCATACGAAATAGCGTCGTAAGTAATGCGTGAAGCATTTTCACCCAAACCGGCAACAAATCCATCAATAGCAGCATTTGTGCTTGGACTATTAATCGTATTGGTTAAGACTCTCACTGTTCCACCTTTTTCAACAATTGCTTTTAGCTTGTCGCCAATAGCGTTGTCTGCCTTTGTCCATGATGTTGCTTCGCCACCAGCCAATGGGCCAGAGACACGTGCAGTATCATATAAAGACATGATAGAAGAGTTGATACGAGCATTAAGTGCACCACCTGTTATTCCGTACTGGTTGTTACCCTTAATGTAAATTGGACGACCCTCACGAGTTTTTACCAAGATACTTGCGTAATCTAATCCATCGTAATACGTAGATGCATACCAGTTAGCAACACCAGCCGTAATTTCTTCCGGCTTCACTACATAAGGAATAGATTTAATCACAGGAGTTTCGCAAGCAGCCAATGTAGCAGCACTTACGCTAAATCCTAAGAATTTTAAAAAATCTCTTCTTCCTGTAGAAGTTTCGCTTAACGTACTATCTGTTAAAAATGCATCAACTGGCACATCTTCCACAAATTCGTTTGCTTGAGCAACCTTGAAAGCTTCCGTATTATGGAGCTCTTCAAGACCTGTAAAGTATTTCGTTTTATTAGCCATAGCCTAACTTAAGGGGATATTTTTAATAATGACATTTTGAACATTCCCAACCACCTAAGTCTTTTACAGTAATCTTTTCGTCTTTAAGATACTTTTTCAATTCTTTGGTAGAAAGTCTTGCGTGAATTTCGTCATAATAGCCATTATCAGCCATCTGAACTTCTGTCTTATTATGACAATCGATACACCAACCCATGGTTAATGGTTTGTTTTGTTTACCAACTGTCAATTCTTTTACTTCTCCGTGACACGTTTCACATTCCACTTGACCAACAGTCGTATGTTGCTCGTGACTAAAGAATACGTGATCTGGTAAGTTATGTACTTTAACCCATTTTACGGGTTTCTGCTCATAACCATCAATGTAGGTTTTGGTTTCAGGATCGAATCCAATAGCAGCGTAAATTTTAGCAATCTCCGTTTTACCTGTATTTGGTCCTTCCGCAATTGCTTTGTGGCAGTTCATACAAATATTTACAGAGGGGATACCCGCATTCTTACTATTCTCAACTCCTGAGTGACAATAAACACAGTTAATCTGATTTTGTCCAGCATGTACTTTGTGTGAAAATGCAATAGGTTGCTCTGGTTGATATCCTTCATAGATCCCGATTGATGACAATCTGTCCCATGTGTCAACAGCACCCATTACCAATAGAATAATAACAATAACTGTTGTGATCATTTTATTTTTACCGATCCATTGTTTGATGGTATCAACATATGTAAAGTTGGTGTCAGACTCTTCTCCTTTTTTCTCGTTCAATACTTCCGAAAGAGAGCGACGTGTTCCAGCTACCGAGAAAATAATGATTAAAAACACTCCTAGTATTACTAATAGCCATGTGGTTGGATCACTACTACTGCCTTCACTATTAGCCGAAACTTGTTCAACTATAGCTTTCTTTGGCGGTACGTATGCTTCTACATATGCAAAAATGGCATCAATCTCTTCGTTGGTCACTGCCTGAGGAGACATGATTCCTGCTGAAGCATATTCTGCAACTAAATTTTTTACATAAGAGTCACCTCCGTCGATAACACCTTGTGGGTTCCTTACCCACTCATAAATCAATGTTTCTCTACCTTTCCAACGTGCCATAACCCCTTTTAAACCAGGGCCGGTTAACACTTCTTCAGTTGGCCTGTGGCAAGAAGCACAGTTTCCTTTGAAAAGTTTCTCTCCATCCTGCGCTTGCACGCCATTAGTTGACCCTATTGCTATTAATAGCAACCCAGTAACTAATATATTTTTAATAGGACTAAAACTACGTTTTAACATAAGCTTCATAAGGTGGCAATTTGTATCAAGGTTTGCTCAGTATTCTCTTTGCAAATTTAAAACAAACATCTCTTGCCTATTGGCTTTTGTCATAAAATTGTCATGCAATAACACAATTTAAAATGATTCTAAATTAGGTCTTAATACGCAATTATTTGGTTAGAAAACCATTACCTACTTTTTACGCAAATGCGCAATTCAATAATGTATCTAAGGCGGTAACTTCAAAATTTGTGTAAATTTGCTTCAAACAATGAATATGTCTAAAACATTCTTATTTCTTCTGATTTTTATCCTTGGATTATCAAATATCTCTACTACTTCTGGACAGGAAAGAAACAACTGGCGTTTGTATCGTTCCAAAAAAAATAAAGAGAAAGAAGCTGAAAAGGAAGTACCTGTCACCCCTACTCAATATGTTGCCGCCAAACAAACAGCTGAACCTACCTTAGGTGTTGTCAATATCTATGAAGACTATCGCATGAGTAAAATGGTAGAATTATACAAAGATGCTTATAGCACTGGCAAGATTGATGGTTATAGGGTTCAATTGTTTTTTGGGAATAGAGATAGTGCACGAGAGACAAAAACTACTTTCTTAAAGAAATATCCTACTACTAGAGCAGATGTCACTTATTTGGCACCTAACTTTAGAGTACGAGTAGGTTCTTATAGAACAATACTAGAAGCAGAAAAATTTAAAAATGAATTGCAAGACCTTTTTCCGAGTTGTTATATTGTACCAGAAAAAATAGCCTTGCCATCACTTAAAATCAAATAAGAAGTACATCCCAAGTTACTATCTCTAATTAGCCGAAACGCTTTTAAGAAATTGGATTACATACTTTTAAAAACAAAAAACCCAGCATAGTTAATTCTATGCTGGGTTTTTTAATTTCAATAACTCGATCTTTACTTAATATTCATCCAACTATTTCTAGTCTTTAGTTGTGTTGCACTTGGTGTTTTGTTCAAGCTCGTTAGAAACGAATCTTTAACAGTCACTTCTTCCGCTTTGGCTTTAAGTTTTACTTTTTTGCCATTTCGCATCACAACAATTTTTATTTTTTTACCAGGCTTGGTTTTGTTTTTAAACTCTTCTATTTGAGCTTCAATAGTTTCTAATTTCACCTCAGCACCATTAAGACTTACTATTTCATCCCCTTCTTTATATCCTAGTTCTCTACCAAATTTATTCACATTAAGTGTATTGGCAATAACCAACCTACTGGTCTCAGGGTTGAAACTAAAGTTAGGATTTCCAAGAGTAATCTCTTTCTTTTCTACCGAAGCTTGAAAGTCTACACCTACTTTGGCAAGAATCTCCTTGTAAGGAATTGCACTTGATCCTGAAACGTATTTCTTAAGAAACTGGCCTACTTCAGGATATGTTAATGCTGTTATCTCGTCAAATAAAGCAACATCTTCAAACGCTTTATCTTTACCATATTTCTCCGCCAAATCTCTTAAAAGCTCCTGAATACCATAAGCGCCATCTGATTTTTCGCGCATGATAATATCTAAACACATTCCTATCAAGGCTCCTTTTTGATACACATTTCCATACTGTTTTGCATGTACATCTAATGCGCCTAAACTCATTTCAGTAAAAGGCAAAGTATCATTAAACCTAGCAGCCGATTTCATTTTACTAGACATAATTTCCAAAAACTCATTAGAAGTAATCAAGTTGTATTTCACTTGAACTAACTGAGCAGAGTATTCGGTAACCCCTTCATACAACCATAAATGCTGAGACATGGTAGGATTAATAAAATCGTAATCATGAATATGCTCGCTATGAATAGTCAACGGCGTTACAATGTGGAAAAACTCATGCGCTGTAACATCTCTGATGCTTCCAGCCAACATATCGGGTTGTAATTCTGGAAAAGCAAAAACAGTACTGTAAGCATGCTCCAAAGCACCCGCAGATCCTGACGGAGCGAAACCATCAAATAAGTATATTAGAATCGCATATTTATCGACTGGCAAAACACCACCCAAATATTTTTCTTGCGCATGCATGATAGCATCTACTTCGTTTTTAACAAAGTCTGCTGACAATAACCCTTTAGGGCTGTAAACAGAGACTAAAACTTCTGTATTCCCGATTTTTAAAGACGCCGTATCTGGCTTGCAATACATAATAGGCATATCGTGCAAATCGAAATAGCTTCTAGCCATCAGCCTATCTTTAGTAGCGCTCTCATCAACAACAATCATGGCCGTAGCACCGTAAAAACCTTCAGGTTTTGAAATGTTCAGATAATATTGTTCTTTTTGATGACCTTTTAGGTAACCCAAAATTCCGAAATTGTTTAAAAGGTAATTTTTCCCTTCTTCAAAATTAGTTCCAGCAGGTTCAAATATTCTATTTTCTTGCTCCGAATCATAGGTGTCTTCAACCCAATAGCTCAATTTCTCTAGCTTGGTAGCATCAACAATTTGCCAACGATTTTCTGTGATACTATTAACCACAAGCTCTTTTCCATCTTTATCCAGCGCTTTAAAATCACTCAAAAAACGACCGAAATTGTAAATAGCGTATGTGCCTGGGACAATCTTTGGCATTTGGAATTCAATAGTGTCTTCCGTCATGGTTGGGGTGTACATCTCAACCTTTAGCTTATCATCCTTCAAATGATTGAGATCCATATAAACCTCATAGTTTTTTCGTTGTGCAAATAAACTTACGGGTATAAGCAAACAGGCAAGCAGTAATTGTTTCATAATTGTTTTCAATTTAATATGTAGTTTAAAAATACCTTTGAGTAACACTTTTAACTGTATAAATTCTATAATTGGTGCAAACAGTTTATGTAAGGTCTTTTAGGCTGATTAAAAAAGTTAATTTTACCGCAAAATTTAGATTCATGAAAATCCTATTAACTGTTTTAACACTTCTAACAAGTGCCTTTTGTATCGCTCAAACTCAAGTTTACGAAGATTTTTGGGACGACGATCAATCAGTTGCAAAAAGTAAAGGAGAATTTATAAATGGATTTGAGTATGGCGAATGGACATACTGGTTTCCAAACGGGAATATCCAGGAAGTGTCTGAATTCTACAAAGGAAAATTAGACGGTGCTGTTAAGCGGTACTATCAAAACGGGAAATTACGTCACAATGGGTTTTTCTCAGAAGGACTGCAAGACAGCATACAACAAAGCTATTACAACAATGGCCAAATTATGGAGCAAGGGCTTTACAACAATGGCGTTAGAATAGACAAATGGGAGTATTTTAGAAAAGACGGAAAACCATTAATGGTTGAACAATTTGAGCTTGGCAAAGAAAAACTAGTGAGTTACTGGGACCATGAAGGTCAACAAACTGTGGTAGAAGGAAATGGTGTAAAATTAGAATTGTTTAACAATAGCAAATCAAAAGTCAAAACCACTTATAAGGCAGGTTTAATTGATGGCGAAATCACCAAATGGTTCGCTACAGGCATCAAGCAAGCGCAAGGTTACTTAAAAGAAAATATTGAAAACGGACAGTGGCAGTATTGGTACGACAATGGCCAACTAGAAAAAACAGTCGTTTACGATAATGGATTGTTAGAAGGCCCAATTGAAGAATATTACCGAGATGGCAAACTAAGTATCAAAGGTGTTTTCAAAGCAGGAGCAAAAGAAGGCGAATGGACTTGGAAACTAGCAAATGACCTTACTGATATGATAGGTCAGTTTAAAGCCGACATACAACATGGACATTGGCAGTATTTTGACAGTGAGGGAATATTGGAATTTGAAGGTGACTATGCAGAAGGCTTCAAAGAAGGTGAATGGAAATACTATTACGCTGATGGTAATTGGCTTAAAAAAGGAAACTTTAGCCAAAATAAGAAAACCGGGATGTGGCAATATTGGCATGCCAATGGAAACAAAGCACAAGAAGGAACCTTTGTTGATGACAAAGAAGATGGCAGTTGGGAGTCTTGGTATGAAACTGGAAAACAAAAAGATCAAGGAAACTTTAAAGCAGGACAGCTAAACGGATTATGGACTGGATGGTATGACAATGGTGTGAAACACTATGAAGGTAGCTGGACTAACAATGCTAAATCTGGAAATTGGACAACCTGGTACCCGAACGAAAAAGTAAAAGAAACGGGAGCCCATAAAGAGGGAGAAAAAACAGGTACATGGGTAACCAATAATGAATATGGCACTACCACTGCAACCGGAACTTATCTTGAAGATCAAATGGATGGCAAGTGGACGTTTCTTTATCCTAATGGCAGCCCTTTAAGAACTCAAGCGTATAAAAACGGAGTGCTAAACGGCAAAAGCATCACCTACCATAACAATGGCAACATGGAAGTAGAATGCACTTACAAAACCGGAAAACTTGATGGTGCATGGAAACGATTTGACAAAAAAGGTCAGGTACAATTAGAAAAGAAATTTGACAATGGAAAGACGGTTGAGTAATTTACTTAATCGCTATTAATTTTTTCAGTTAATTTACTTGAGGGGTATTAAAAAACAGATTGGTTTTAGGCGTTGAAAAACGTGAAAATAGGTGTGTCAAAAACTTGAATCTGCGCTCTTGCTTAGCCAACCCTTCAAGGGTTTGAAACCCTTGAAGGATTGGTGACTAAAGGCAAACAAACATAGCTTTTCCATGTCATCGTATTTCTTGAATTCACCAACTACAGATACGTTCCAATCAAGTTGAGTACCAACATTTTCGAACTAGGTATT
>JBLIDJ010000080.1:0-11970 GCA_047634195.1 Flavobacteriales bacterium | reverse complement strand
ATAACCTACCTATACGTTTCATATTGAAATAAGGATTACTGATATTTTATAAAAGCTGCTTAACACATGTTAAGCAGCTTTTTTTATGCGCTGTTGTTTTTTTATTTGTGGGTGTTCAGTCTTCTGCAAGATCTTCTAACACCTAATAATCTAGTTCTAAAAATAGAAAAAGTCTACGTTTTTTACTTCAAAAAACCAGCCCCTTCGACCAGTATTTCATGCATGGAATACGCTCAGAAAACTACTTTTTTCAGCTTTCTAAGCGGTGATCAAAATCAGATGGCATCAAAATTCGGCTTAGACTTACTTCATGCCCAATCTGTTTTTTTTCTGCAAAGTTTATGCAAAAAAAAACATCGCTCCGAAAAATCGAGGCGATGTTAATTTAAATTTATGTTTGAAAACCAAATAAGTGATTTTCAATGTTTCTCAATATCTGTAAGCTTCTGGCTTGTAAGGTCCGCCAACAGTAACACCAATGTATGAGGCTTGATCTTCAGACAATACGTCTAAAACAACACCAATTTTAGCTAAGTGAAGATGAGCTACTTTCTCATCCAAATGCTTAGGAAGTACATAAACTTTGTTCTCATACTGATCAGTATTGGTCCACAATTCTAATTGTGCCAATGTTTGATTAGTAAACGAGTTAGACATCACAAATGATGGGTGACCTGTAGCACAACCTAAGTTTACTAAACGTCCTTCTGCCAACAAGATTATTTGTTTTCCACTTTTCAAATCATACAAGTCAACCTGTGGTTTAATTGTATTTTTTGAAGCATTGGTATTTAACCAGTTTACATCAATTTCATTATCGAAGTGACCGATGTTACAAACGATCGCTTTGTCTTTCATGTTTTCGAAATGTTTTCCAACAATGATGTCTTTATTACCTGTAGTAGTAACAATGATGTCACCTTCAGAAACTGCATCAATCATTTTCTTAACTTCAAAACCATCCATAGCAGCTTGTAAAGCACAAATTGGATCAATTTCAGTAACAATAACACGAGCACCAGCACCACTTAACGAAGCAGCAGATCCTTTTCCAACATCACCATATCCTGCAACAACAGCAACTTTTCCAGCCATCATTACATCGGTAGCTCTACGAATAGCATCAACCAATGATTCTTTACATCCGTATTTGTTGTCAAATTTCGATTTGGTAACAGAATCGTTTACGTTAATGGCTGGCATAACCAATGTACCATTTTTCTCACGTTCTACTAATCTGTGAACACCTGTAGTCGTTTCTTCCGAAAGTCCTTTAATGTCTTTTGTCAATTCTGGGAAACGATCAAAAACCATGTTGGTTAAATCTCCACCATCATCCAAAATCATATTTAATGGCTGACCATCTTTAAAGGCAAACAATGTTTGCTCGATACACCAGTCAAATTCTTCTTCCGTCAATCCTTTCCATGCGTATACTGGAACTCCAGCAGCAGCTACTGCCGCAGCAGCATGATCTTGGGTAGAGAAAATATTACATGAAGACCAAGTAACATCCGCTCCAAGTTCAACCAATGTTTCAATTAAAACAGCTGTTTGAATAGTCATGTGCAAACAACCTGCAATACGAGCACCTTTTAAAGGTTTTGTTGCTCCAAACTCAGTTCTTAACGACATTAAACCAGGCATTTCTGCCTCCGCTAAAGTGATTTCTTTACGTCCCCAATCTGCCAAGCTAATATCTTTAACTTTATAAGGCATTACTTTTTTTTCTGTTACGCTCATTAATTATATAGATTTAAAAAGTTATTTTGCGAGTACAAAGGTAAGGTATACTTCTGTATTTCTCAAACCTTTGCTAATCAATGAAATGAATCATTTGATAACGTATATACATTCTAACATGCACTTATACATATGCCCATCCTATTTAAGTCTGAATATTTGAAGCAAGATGTCTTTATTTGGCAGCTTTCCGAAACAGAAGAACAACTACAAGCTTTGGTTCCAAAAGAAACCATTCCTGATTATTCTTTTCCTTCTCGACGACTTACGTGGCTGGGAGCGCGTTGTTTACTCAACACCATGTATCAGTCAACACCTCTGCTTACCTATAATAAACATGGTAAACCTGAGGTAGACAATAACGACCACATTTCCATTTCACATTCTGGCAATCTTGTCACTATTGCCAGAAGTAATAACGTTTGTGGCATTGATATTCAACAAAAATCGGAAAAGATTGCGAAAATTCTCCCTAAATTTTTAAACGAAGAAGAATTAATTTGGCTTAACACCAAAAATCAGACAAATGATTACCACCACCTTATATGGTGTGCCAAAGAAGCCATTTTTAAGGTATATGGCTTTGATGTAGATTTCAAAAAAGATATCTCCATTTTAGATTTTAACATTCAAAAAAGTGGGAAATTTGAAGCGAAGGTGTCACGCAATGAAGAAACTAATGTGTTTACGCTTGCTTATCAATTATTGGGAGAATATTATTTAGTTTTTACACATGAGTAAACAATACCCAACCCATTCGTGTAAAAAAATAGCCTGGCTTATAGATCCCGAAAAGGAGATTATAAATGATGTTTTTAAGGCTCAAATACAATCCGTGCCCGACAGTCAAATAATCTTGGTAGGAGGGAGCACGTGCTCTAGTGAACAGTTTCAAACTGTTGTATCGTTTGTGTATGAATATGCATTTTGCTTAGTACTCATTTTCCCGGGCAGCAATCAGCAAATTTCTAGTGAAGCAGATGGTATTTTATTATTGAGTTTAGTGTCTGGCAACAATCCCAATTATCTTATTACCCAGCACATTGAAGCGGCACAAGCGTTGAAAAAATCGAACCTAGTGATCTATCCAACTGGATATTTATTAATAGATGGAGGAATTATTAGCAGTGCCAATAAAGTGACGGCAACAAATTCTATTCCTTCACAAAACATCGGTTCTATTGTAAACACCTCACTAGCGGCAACTCAATTGGGAATGAGTAGCATTTATTTGGAAGCTGGAAGTGGCGCTCTGAATGTTATCGATTTTAACACTATTTTTAGGGTTAGAAAAAACATCACTAAGCAAACACTATGGGTTGGTGGCGGAATAAAAACAAAAGAGCAAATAACACTTGCTCATAAGGCAGGTGCTAATGTTGTGGTTATTGGCAATGCTATTGAAAACAACCCTGACTTGCTGAAACAATTATTTTAAATGAATTGGTATTTAATCTCACCTGAAGGAGAAAGTGAAATAGAAAACAAATTGTTACCACAGTTGCTGGCACTGCCTTTTACGGCTTATCATGTGCGTAAACCACAATGGGATGCCGAGCAAATTTCGGAATGGTTGAAGCAATGGCCTAAAGAAGTATTACAAAAAATGGTGATTCACTATCATTCTGACCCTGCAATCATGTTTCCAGTAAAAGGATATCACATGAGTCGTGCACAACGAAAAAGCAAACGTTTTGTTCGAGAAATTAATCAACTATTTGTCATCCATAAATGGACACATTTATCCACGGGATTTCATCACGTAGAGTCATTACAAAAATTTGAAGGGGGATTGACGCATGCTTGGATAAGCCCTGTTTATCCGTCCATTAGTAAAACCATGTATGACAAAGCTTGGTCGCCTTATACTTGGGAAAAACTAAAACTCATTAACCGATTTAGCGTAGTTGCTCTTGGGGGGATTTCAATTGATAAAAAAGAAGATTTAACAGAAAAACATTTTGAACATGCTGGGGTAAAAGGCACTGTTTGGTCGGCTGAAAATCCGTTAGAAAAAGCGAAAGGACTATTTCAATAAACAGGAATTGCGGTATCTATTTCTATACTCCAAGCATGTATCCCGCCTTCTATATTTATGGCTACAACACCTGTGTTTTCTAACAACCACTTTTGAGCCATAGCACTGCGCATTCCGTGATGGCATAATAAATACACTGATTTGTTTATATCCAATTTTGATTCGGCTGAAGGAATCGCATTCAATGGAATGTTGACACCTCCTATCGTACAAATTTCTAGTTCGTTAGGTTCTCTAACATCTACCAACTGCACATCACTTTCTTGCATTAAAGCATGTAATTCCGCTACTGATATTGATTCTTTTTTTTCTGGCATTCCACAAAATGTTTGATAATTGTCCATCAAGGATGTTACGACAACATCTGATTTATTGAAAGTGATAGTTTGGTGTTTGTTGCTAAGTGTGTTGACCATTAAAAGCTTACCATTTAGTACTTCTCCAATTCCCGTAATTACCTTAATAACTTCGAGCGCCATGAAGTTGCCAATTATACCAGGTAAGACTCCCAGCACTCCTATTTCACTGCAAGCTGGCACAGAACCAAATGCAGGTGGGTTGGGATATAAACATCGATAGCTTGGCCCATTTCGAAAATGAAATACCGTTACCTGTCCTTCAAATTTGAAGATAGATCCAAACACCAATGGTTTATTAAGTAGATGGCAAATATCATTGACGAGGTATCTTGTAGCAAAATTGTCTGAGCCGTCCATCACCACATCGTATTTTTCCACGATGTTTTTGGCGTTCTCAATGGTAATATTCGTTGGATACGTATGGCAAGTAACTTCGGGGTTGAACTGAGAAATAAACGACTTTATTGCGTTTACTTTTAACACGCCCACTTGGGCAGGTGTGTACAAAATTTGTCGTTGTAGGTTTGAATATGAAATGGTATCACCATCTACAACACCAATCGTTCCAACTCCAGCTGCAGCTAAATATTGAATGATAGGACAACCTAAACCCCCAGCACCTATGACTAATACCTTGGCTTGTTTGAGTTTAATTTGATTTTCTAAACCAAAACCATCCAAGGTGATGTGTCGGCTGTATCGTTGTTTTTCTTGCTCGTTTAGCATTATTGTAATGTTTGATCCCAGTCTTTCCAAACTGTTTCGTAACCCGCTTCTTCAATTACTTTGGCAAATTCTGCCGGTGTGCGCTCATCCGAAATTTCAAATTGCTCTAGGTTATTTTGCCCCGACGCATAACCACCCGGGTCGGTTTTTGAACCTGCACTGGTACTCGTAATTCCTAGTCGAATAACATGATTTCTAAACTGCTCTGACTCTCGGGTAGAAAGTGACAATTCTACTTCTTCATTGCAAATGCGGTATGCACAAATCAATTGCACCAAATCCCTATCCGTCATTTCCGACTTTAATGGAACACCTCCTGCACAAGGTCGTAAACGTGGAAACGAAATGGAGTATTTAGTTTTCCAATATGTTTTTTCTAAATAAGCTAAATGCATGGCAGTAAACAAAGAGTCTGTTCGCCAATCTTCTAAACCAAACAAAGCACCAATTCCTATTTTATGGACACCCGCTTTTCCCAATCGGTCGGCAGTGTCTAGTCGATAGTCAAAATTCGATTTTTTTCCTTTCGGGTGATGTGTCTTGTATTCTTCTCTATGGTAGGTTTCTTGATACACCAATACCGTGTTTAGCCCTTCTGGAATAAGAGCCTCATACTCGTTCTGTTCGAGTGGCTGAACCTCCATGGAGATATTGGAGAAGTGAGGTTTGATAATTCGTAAAGCCTCTTTAAAATAATCAACCCCTACCGTTTTATTTGCTTCACCAGTAACGATTAGCACATGGTCGTATCCATGGGATTTGATAACTTCAATTTCTTTTAAGATTTCTTTTTCGTTTAAGGTTTTTCGCTTGATGGGAATATCCAAGCTAAACCCACAATAAGTACATATGTTTTGACATTCGTTTGACAAATACATAGGCACATACATTTGCATGGTTTTACCAAAACGCTTGACGGTTTTCTCGTGAGACAATTGTGCCATTTGCTCCAAATATGGCTGCGCAGCAGGAGAAATCAAAGCCTTAAAATCCTCTAAAGTAGATTTTGACGTACTTAAAGCACGCTCAACATCTGCTGCAGTTTTGCTGTAGATAGAAGACTTTACTTCGTCCCAATTGTATGTGTTGAATAAGTTTTTGAACATTTCGTTTGAGCTTTCAGGTTTGAGTTTTCGGGTATCAGGTTTGAGGTTAAAGGTTTTTAGGTGTCAGAGCTTCCCGATTCTTGTACTGAAGGTAGTCGAAGTATTCGGGATATTAGGTAACGAACTAAAGACTAATTAGTGTTAGGTTAATTTAGTTATAAATGTGTAAAGCATTTTTTTAATTTCAATAATTTCTTCCCTTAATGTTTCATGTTCTGTCTCTGTTAAAAAATTCAATTCAAAAGCCAAAAAAATTAAATATTCTACTTCAGTAGCTGAACCTAAGGCAATAGTCATAAATCGAGCAAATTGTTTGTCCGAATTAAAACCACAACCTTCAGCAATGTTGGTTGGCACAGCTGAAGCAGCTCTTCTAATTTGAGATGTGATTCCAAATTTTTCTTCAGACGGAAAATTCTTCGTTACCTCATAAATCGTTAAGGTTAACTTATGCGCTTTCTCCCAGACTTTTAATTCTTTATAATTCCTCATCCTTCTTTATTTCAATTTACCTAACACCTATAATCTTGAAGCTGTCAGCTGCTACCTGTTACCTTAAAAGCTAATCCAAAAACGATGTCAGCGGACTACTTGCATGTGCTTTAGAAACAACAGGACCAAGTTTTGCTTCAAAGGCCATTCGTCCAGCTTCTACAGCCATTTTAAATGCTTTAGCCATTTGAATGGATTGTTGAGACGATGCAATGGCGGTATTCACTAATACAGCATCTGCACCCATTTCCATGGCTTCTGCGGCATGAGATGGTGCTCCAATTCCAGCGTCAACTATAACAGGCACGTTACTTTGCTCAATAATGATTTCCAACATTGCTTTGGTTTGCAATCCTTTATTACTACCAATCGCAGCGCCTAAAGGCATGACAGCAGCTACACCAACTTCTTCTAGTCGTTTGCAAAGGACAGGATCGGCAGAAATGTAGGGTAATACCACAAATCCAAGTTTCACTAATTCTTCGGCGGCCAATAAAGTTTCAATAGGGTCGGGCATTAAATATCTCGGGTCGGGATGAATTTCTAGTTTCAACCAGTTGGTGCCAAAAGCTTCACGCGCCATTTGTGCCGCAAATACAGCCTCTTTGGCTGTTCTTACCCCTGAAGTATTGGGTAGTAGGTTAATGTGTTCGTGTTTCAGCCTTTCTAACAGCTTATCGTTTTCAGTTCCATCAACACGTTTTAACGCTACGGTAACCAACTCCGATTGACTGGCCAGTATGGCTTCTTCCATCTCTCCGACAGAACCAAATTTTCCTGTACCGGTAAATAGTCTCGAATTAAATATTTTGTCAGCTATGATTAATGTTTCCATGCGGCTAATTCTTTTAAGATTGTAAACAATTGACTTACAGTGTGTTTTTTGTTGTCAGTATGTGCTATTAAACCCGAAACAGCAATGCCATGAAAACCCATTGCTTGTATGTTTCCTACATCGGTAAGTTGAATGCCTCCAACGGCGACAATAGGGAGTTTAATTTCTTGCTCCAGACAAGCTATGGCAATTTCTTCAAATCCGTTTTCCCCCAAAATTGGGCTTAGTTTCTTTTTTGTGTTGGTGTTGTTGTAGGGTCCTAGGCCAATGTAATCAATTGCTAAGTCTGCTGCTTTTTTTATGTCCTCAAATGTGCTTGCAGTCACCCCAATGATCGCATCATCTCCTAATATGGCGCGTGCTTCTTGTGGATGCATATCTTCTTTTCCTAAGTGAACACCGTCTGCCATGACTCTTTTTGCTAGCTCAACATTGTCGTTGATGATGAAGGTTGCACCAAAATCTTGACACACTTCCCAAACGGCTATGGCTTCTTGTTCCCACACAAACTCATCTGCTTCTTTCAAACGCAGTTGTATCCATCTTACGCCCGACTCACATACTTCTCTTACCAATGCTGCCGTGCTTTTTCCCGCTACTGGTTGTGTGATGAATTGGAGCTTGGCTATTTTTTCTTTTGAAATGTTTATCCGGTTATTAAGTGAGTAACAATCGGGATATTTATTGTGCAATGCTGTTATTTTATCTTCCACAACTCTTAGCACATTATCCATTTGCTGTTTCACATCAATATCAGCAATCCTTAAAAAGGTAACGCCATGTTGTTCAAGTTCATCTTGCCTTTTTTTATCTGCTTCATCTGCCAATTCTGTGGCATGGGAAGATCCATCTATTTCAATGGCTAATTTTATTTCATGGCAGTAAAAACCTACGATATAGTTTAGCATAGGTACTTGTCTATGAAATTCTACACCAAAGCTTTTGGCTTTTATCTGTTTCCAAAGTAATCCTTCCGACAAGGCGCTATTCTTCCTTTGCTCTTGTGCTAAGGTTTTTAGTTTGTTGCTGTATGGCATTATTTCATTTGGCATTTTATATCTTTCTTAAAAACATCTCCCATTAATCCCTCCCGACAACGTGGCAGGCTATTCAATAGGTGTTGTCGTTCAACTTTATCCGTTTATGATTACCAAGCATCGTATTGTTACTAGCAATAAACTGCGTCACATATTCTTTTGCTTTCAGGCAAGCCCTTGGCAAATCGAAACAACCGGCGAGGTTGGCTATAATTGCAGCCGACAAAACACAGCCTGTTCCATGTTTATCATTGTGGGTGCGTTCACCAACAAATTCTTGTTTGCCAGTTTCAGTGTACAGCACATCTGTACTTTGTTCACTTGTCCCATGTCCTCCTTTAAGCAGCACATTGCAATTTGTTGGAGAAACTTCAATATTCTCCCAATCCGTATTTGGAAACAATGTGTTGGCTTCGTCTAAATTGGGTGTAACTATATACACCCGCTTTAAAATGGATGTCAGTTGGTCTTTATCAACATTTTGATGAAACTCAAAACCAGCACTTGCTTTTAATATTGGATCCCAAATTATTTTTGGTGGTTTCCCAACAGCGTATTTTTCAAGTAAGTCAATTACCTGCTTCAACGTTGTTAGGTTTTCTATCAACCCAATTTTAACATACCGTACTTCAAACTTTCTCAGCAAGACAACTAACTGCTTTTCAATTTGATTGACTGTCATCCAATCAACGCCATCAAATTCAGTGTCGTTCTGATAGGTGTTAGCCGTATTAACTGCTAATCCCGTCAAGCCATGTTGTTCAAACACCTTCACATCAGCCAACAACCCAGCTCCACCGCTAGGGTCGAAGCCAGCGACGGTGAGAACATTTAAGTTGTCAGTTGGCAGTTGACAATTTGCAGTTGACGAAGGGCAGTTTTTAGTTTTCAATTTTCAGTTGGCAGTTTTCAGTTTTTAAACCATACATATTAGCAACAGACTATTTTATCTTTTTAATAGCTCCCCTGTATTTTTCAGGGTATCTAATCATGTGTCCTAATAGTTTCCCTATTTCTTCACATTCAGTAACAAGTTTAATTTTCAATAATTCATCAATATACCCAGATGCAAAAGCAAAATCAATCCAGACCACAGTCTCACTGTTTTCAGCGTCTGCACCCGTTATTTTGCTAACAAAATGCGCTTAATACATCCTTTTTCGGGACGCTTCTGCTAACTGAGCACAAACAGATCTTGAAGACCTTCTAATTTGATCTATTAAAGCATATTTCTCTTCTTTTGGAAAAGACTTAGTGATTTCAAAAATTTGCATTGAAACCGCAAAAGCTTTTTTAAAAACTATTAACTCTTTAAAATCCATTTTTGAAAATTTAAAATTGCTAACTATTTTTTTGCCAACTGAAAATTGCCAACTAATTTCTCTTGCAAATTGAAAACTATCAATTGCCAACTGCTAATTGAAAACTGTCAACTGAAATTACTCCGCCAATTTCTCTGGTTCCAAATACACTTCGCCACCTTTAGCTGCAAACTCAGCCGATTTTTCTTTCATGCCTTTTTCTATGGCCTCTTCAGAATCTAAACCGTTTTCTTTGGCATAATCCCTCACATCTTGCGAAATTTTCATAGAGCAAAAGTTAGGTCCACACATAGAGCAAAAATGAGCGACTTTGGCATTGTCTTTCGGCAATGTTTCATCGTGGTATTCTCTTGCTGTATCAGGGTCCAACGATAAGTTGAACTGATCGTTCCAACGGAATTCAAAACGAGCTTTACTCAAGGCATTGTCTCTGTATTGTGCACCTGGATGTCCTTTTGCAAGGTCGGCAGCATGAGCAGCCAATTTGTAGGTAATTACTCCATCTTTTACATCTTTTTTGTTTGGCAAACCAAGGTGTTCTTTTGGTGTTACATAACAAAGCATGGCACAACCAAACCAACCAATCATGGCAGCTCCAATACCTGAAGTAATGTGATCGTAACCTGGTGCAATATCAGTTGTTAAGGGGCCAAGCGTATAAAAAGGTGCTTCGTCACACACTTCTAGTTGCTTCTCCATGTTTTCCTTAATCAAGTGCATTGGCACGTGACCAGGGCCTTCAATCATTACTTGAATGTCATGTTTCCATGCAACTTTGGTTAACTCACCTAATGTCTCTAACTCACCAAACTGTGCAGCATCGTTAGCATCGGCAATAGAACCTGGACGTAAACCATCTCCTAAAGAGAATGCTACATCGTATGCTTTCATGATTTCGCAAATATCTTCGAAGTGGGTGTACAAGAAGTTTTCTTTGTGATGAGATAAGCACCATTTTGCCATGATAGAACCACCACGAGAAACAATACCTGTAACACGCTTGGCCGTCATAGGCACATAACGCAATAGTACTCCTGCATGAATGGTGAAATAATCGACACCTTGTTCTGCTTGTTCTATTAAGGTATCTCTAAAAATCTCCCATGTTAAATCTTCGGCCTTACCATTTACTTTTTCTAGCGCTTGGTAAATTGGCACGGTACCTATTGGCACTGGAGAGTTACGAAGTACCCATTCTCTGGTTTCGTGGATGTTCTTACCCGTAGACAAATCCATGATCGTATCTGCTCCCCAACGACAAGCCCAAACTGCTTTTTCTACTTCTTCTTCTATGCTTGAAGTAACGGCAGAATTACCAATGTTGGCATTTATTTTCACTAAAAAGTTACGACCAATAATCATTGGCTCACTTTCTGGGTGATTGATATTGTTAGGTATGATGGCTCTACCTCTTGCAATTTCGTCACGCACAAACTCAGGAGTGATTTTACCTTTGGGTGTGTTTGCGCCAAAACTCTCGCCAGGATGTTGGTGATGATTTTCGGTGTAAGCCTCCATTTTTTGATTTTCACGAATGGCAATGTATTCCATTTCTGGTGTGATAATCCCTTTTTTGGCATAATGCATTTGCGAAACATTCGCGCCTGCTTTTGCTCTTAAAGGCTTTTTGATGTACTCAAAACGCAAATGATCTAAGTCGCTGTTGAACAATCGCTCTTTTCCGAAGTCAGAACTAATTTCTGACAATTCTTCTACGTCGCCACGATCCAATATCCATTGTTCACGCAGTCTTGCCAATCCTTTGTTTACATCTATTTCTGCTTCAGGGTCTGTGTAAGGTCCTGAAGTATCGTAAATGGTAACAGGCTCGTTGTTGTGCTTTTTGAATTCACCATCAGAAAATACAGGTTGACTATCGGTCTGTGCTACCTGTCGCATAGCCACTTTAATGTCGTGAATTTCTCCGGGTACAAATATTTTTGTTGACCCTGGAAAAGGAGTTCTCGAAATTGATTTCTCCGTTGGTAATGTTTCTTTTTTTGCCATAATTTGGATGTTAACCGCCTTGTGTAGCAGTAATTACTAATATGTTATCGTTATTATTTAATGCTGTTTTTGTCCAATCATTTTTAGAAATAACCGCCTGATTGATAGCGACCGCAATACCAGTGGTATGCAGCAATTTTTTTTGGCTTAATAGTTCAGCCAAATTCATGGATGTGTCGAGAGAAATTTCTTCTCCATTAAACAATATTATCATGAAATATTTTTAGCCAGAGGTGGCCAACGAGTGAAATTACTTTTCCTTGCGCTGGCATTATCCAGATCAAGTAATAGGAGTATCATCTCAG
>JBLIDJ010000079.1:0-12079 GCA_047634195.1 Flavobacteriales bacterium | reverse complement strand
TGTGTGATTTTGGAGTAGTAATTATCTGGGTAGATGAGTATCAATCTGAAATGATCGAAATAAATGTTGGGGCAACCAAACGCCAATTGAATAGCACACGCAGAAATAAGCACCTTCATTTTTTCTGTGACCTCAATGGTTGAAGATCTTGAAATGAATTTTTTTAAGGTAATAAAACGTGCCACTCTTTTTTCAAACTCATTTTGCTTGACTAAAGTAAGTTGACGATAGTAGGTGCTGTGGTTTTTTAAATGTGCTAATTGAGTGTCAGACAAACCTTTTACGGGAATATGTTTCAGCCAATATTTTCTAATTTTGTTTGGTATTAAAAGCTTCTTATCAAGAAAAGATAAAGCAATAATGGTAGGAAGTAAGAAGAGGAAAAGAACCAGCATTATCTAGGTTTGACAGTCTTATAGTTTTTGTAACTCGTGTCTATGCCTACCTTGTTTTTAAGCCATTTCTTAAACCTGTCTTTGACGCTGCTATTATCGATAGAAATATCATGGTCGAACTTCCAATTTTTCTCTGCTATGCGTTTTTTCATCACTTCGGGGTGAGTACCTTCAAACTTTCTTAGTTCTCGCACATGAGCGCCATAGTCAAACTCATTGGCGGCCGCTACATTTTTTTCTACCCATTGGTCGTCGTGCCATAGTTTGTTAAAGTTCTCTTGTTTTTTTTGCATGGCTGCAGGTTCTTTTACCCAACCATAATGATACATGTAGGCATCAATAGGATATGCGTTGAGCATTTTGTTGTCGCCTTTTTTAAACCCTTGTGCATCTTGAAAAGAATAAATGGACTTGTTGTTTTTAATGACCCTAATCTCATTGGTGTACCAATTGGCAGAAGCACCTACATATTCGTACGAACCATAAAAATGAGCGTAGTTGAAAAGCAGAGCATCAATGTGAGCTTGATCCTTACACGTTTTCATGGCTTCATAAATGGTGTCCAAATATTTTTCATGCACTACTTCATCGCCTTGAATGTAAAACGCCCAATCGCTATCGGCTGGTACAGCAGCAAACGCTTTGTTGGTTTCTTCAGCCAACACTTTCCCACCTTGCCTTAAGCTTTCGTCCCATTCTGTTTCTACAATGATAATTTTAGCAGGATCTATGCTTTTTATTAAATCCAGTGTAGCATCATCTGACTTACCTACAGCCACCACAAAATTGTCGCAAATAGGGAGTATAGATTGTATGGCTTCCACAACAGGATAGTCATATATTAAGGCATTCTTTACAAATGAAAATCCAGTTACTTTCATGTATTTAGGGCGTGTTAGTAGCAATGGATAGTTCATTGCAGGTGCGAATATCTTGAAATATACGCTAGAATAAAAACTCAATTTTTTAATACCGCTTTCCTGTAATAATAAATACATCTTACGACGCTGTGATTGTGTACCTTTGCCGCTGAAATTAAAATTAAGTGTTTTGACAGATTTTGCAACCCTAGGAGTAAGTAAGAGATTGATAGAAGGATTAAACGACATGAAGATTGTTACACCCACCCAAATTCAGGTGGATGTTATTCCTGTGTTATTGACAGGTAATACCGATTTGGTTGGTCAAGCTCAAACAGGGACAGGTAAAACAGCTGCTTATGGCTTGCCTTTGTTGCAAAAAATTGATGTCAAAAAAAACAAGGTTCAAGCCTTGGTACTTTGCCCAACAAGAGAACTGGGGCAGCAAGTAGCCAAACAACTTTTTAAGTTCACAAAATTCACCGAGAAAATTTTCGTTGAAGCAGTTTATGGTGGTGCACCTATCGACAAGCAAATAGCATCTTTGACAAGACCAACACACGTTATTGTAGCTACGCCAGGGAGGTTAATTGATTTGGTGAATAAAAAAGCGGTTGACTTAAGTCATGTAACCACAGTAGTGTTGGATGAAGCTGACGAAATGTTGAGCATGGGTTTCAAGAAGGAATTGGAAGAAATTCTAGGTTTTTTATCTGCAGCAAAAAACAAGTGGTTGTTTTCGGCAACTATGCCACATGGCATTAAGCAAATTGTGAATGAGCACATGTCACCTAATGCTCATAGAATTGATGTGAGCTCTAAAAACGTAGTCAACAAAAACATTGAACACCAATATGTGTTGTGCGACGATAAGGAAAAACTCAACTTGTTGATGATGTTTTTGAAAACGCAAAAAGAGGGGCAAGGGGTTGTGTTTTGTAAAACAAAAGCTGCTACACAAAAATTGGCCAAACAACTTATTGCTAAAAACGTAGCTGCCGATGGCATACATGGCGATTTGTTGCAAAAAGAACGTGACAAAGTGATGAGAGCTTTTAAAAAAGGGAATTTGCAAATATTAGTTGCTACCGATTTGGCAGCTCGTGGTATTGACATCGAAGGGCTTGCCTACGTAGCGCATTACGAATTGCCAGACAAAGATGAGTATTACACCCACAGAAGTGGTAGAACGGCAAGAGCCGGTAATAGAGGTATTTCGTTATGTTTGGTTAACACCAAAGAATTAAGGCAATTACGTTTCTTCGAGAAGCAGTTGCACATTGTGTTTAATCAAGTAAAATAAAAACAACTTTCAGAAAGAGGTTTCTAACAGATAGCATTTCCAATCAACTAGATTGAAGATGCTATGATGTAGGATAAGTTATTTTTTCCTTAACGCTATTTTTTGGATGTTTTTAGCTACTTCTATTCTATTGTAGATTGAATCAATAACAGTGTCGTAGAGTGAATCTTTTAAAACATCGTCTTCAATACCTGCATCAATGTTAGGGTTGTCATTGATTTCTATGATATAAACGAGGTCATTTATTTCCTTCAAATCAACACCATACAAACCATCTCCAATGAGTGACGCTGCTTTAAGTGCCGTTTTCAATACCTTGGGAGGGACGTTTTCTATGGACACGGTTTCTGATTCGCCAGAATAATCTTCGGTTTCTCCTTTCCAGTTATAAATTTGCCAATGCCCGGCAGACATATAATACTTGCAAGCAAAGATGGCCTGATTGTCTAGAATTCCGATGCGCCAGTCAAAATTGGAATACAAAAATTCTTGGCAAACAACCATATCCGATTTTATAAATAAATCTTTTAAGGCCGAAAGTGCTTCCAGTGCGTTTTCTACTTTTGTGATACCTATGGAAAAAGCACTGTCGGGTTGTTTTAAAACTAGTGGGTAGTTTAGAGTAATAAGTTGTTTTTTATCAAATAAATTTTTGGTAAAAATGGTTGTGCTGGGTGTTAGAATTTTGTGTTTTTTAAACAATTCGTTTTGATAAATTTTGTTAGAGCACTTTAGAATCGACCAAGGATCGTCTATTACAACTAAGCCTTCGGCATATGCCACTCTCGAAAACTCATACGTATGATCATTGACACTGGTGGTTTCACGTATGAATAAGGCATCAAATTCATTTATTTTGTCTAAATCTCGCTTGGTGATAAACTCAACATAAAGGCCTTTTTTGTTGGCAGCATGTTTAAATTTTTCCAAGGCTCGTGGGCAGGATGGAGGTGTTTTTTCGCTAGGGTCAACCAGTATAGCAATGTCGTATTTATAATTTACCAGTTTGGTTTTGTTAAACCTTTTTTTGTCAAAATAACGTTTGGCAAATTCAACGATTACCTCAGACTCGTGTTCAGGAATCTTATTCAAAGTAAGTACTTTAATATCTTTTATCATCCATTTGTCGTGTTTGATAAAGTTTACTTGAAACAACGGAGTTTCGAAAAGTTGATACAATTTATTAGCTAACTTATTTAAGCCTTTGCTGGTCGTTTGTCCAAAATAAATGGTGAGTTGAAACAGGTTGTTTTTTTCTTTTATCAAACTTTTTTGAACAATTTCATCAATATCATAGACTACTGAGTGAATGACATTCAGAATTTTAAAATCACTGATAGTATCGGTGCTGGGTATCACTCGCTGGCCTCTGGCTGATGCCAATAATGAAACATAATAACCAAATCGTTGATACTCATACGATGAACATAAATTAAATATGCGCAAGTCGGTATTGTTTTGATACAAAGGGTTGTTGATGTATTCTTTGACTGAGACCACCGTTGCATTTACATCTTTAAAAACCCATTTGCTTGGTTGGTTAATGACAATAACGTTGTTCGATTTTTTAGGGAAGGTGGCTTGTGGAAGTTTAAGTTCCATTTTCCAAGCATCTACATTTGCTGCATAATAATCGTGCAATTTTTTGCTGCAAACAAACCCTTTTTGAGCATACCATTCAACAAGTTTTTTATTGTCAGCCTTCACTTCAAGTATAATACGCTGATAACTATTTTGTACAGATTGGTTGATTATGTAGTCAATTAATTGTTTACCTAAGCCAAGACTTTGATGATTTGGCAATACAGCAATAGAATAAATACGGACGCTTTTGGTAAACTTAAATAGAATGGCAGACCCATATTGTATGTGATCTTCTGATTCGATAATCAAAATTTCTTGAATGGGACTTAGTATTCCTTTCTTAATGTTGCCAATGGCATTTTGTTGATTTGGTTCAAAACACACTTTTTCTAAATTCGCTAGAAAAGGTAAGTCGATAATTGCTGCAGGCCTTATAATTAGACTCATTGAAAGCTTAGAATCGTTTAGTTAAAAAAGGTATTAGAATGTCTCATCGTGATTTTCATTGCTGAAAAGCAACTACCAAAATCATAGGAAAATTAGTTATTGTTTTGATTGTTTTTACTAAAACTTGATAATTTTAATGGAGCATATTTTAGTATGTAATGATGAAATTTTTAAGACTTGAATTAGGTATTAATAATAAGTACTTTTATGAGCTTAAAATCACACCTATGAAAAATATTTTTGTTTTGGCTTTAGGAGCTATTTTGCTAACTACAGCATGTAAAAAAATTGTAAAGAATGATCCAATAGACTCATCTGATGGAAATAATCCCCCTAGTTCAAATCAACTGTTTACAGCAAGCGTAAATGGAACAGTTGTGACGATGCCGTTCAGTTTCTATTCGTATAATGAAATAGATAGCATGAAGTCCATCAGTATTTCCTCGGTCGATTATAATAGTCAATCCATTGGATTTGGTGCTAATGTGACGCAAAAAGGACAAATTGGAGCCATGAGTGACGTAGTATTTAGTTATCTAAAATCTGAGGATGATAATGGTGTTGGAACAACAGAAGGAATGCTAAACATTAGTTCATGGGATACAATAAATGAGCTAGTTTCAGGTACTTTTAGCTTCACAATTACGGATAGTATGAATAACGTTGTTATTGAAAACGGCGTTTTTACAAATGTTACATCATTGTAATATTTTCTTTTGTAGCTACTTATAAAATTGCATTTTAAATTAAACCACAACTTCCTTTTTGGAAGTTGTGGTTTTTTTACGTTAAACTTTTCACAGACAAGTGCTCAGGCTAAAAACGTCAGATTTCAGCACCTTGTTTTTAGCAATGAACTATTAACTTTTTGACGTTCGATTTTTTAACGGCCTACTTTCTGACTTGATTGGCACTAAACACTCCAACTACCTCCGAGGCAGTTGTACAATTTATTTTCCTTCATACAATTAATTACACCCCTTTCAGAAGGAAAGAATACCCTAACCTATTATCTTTATCCGCATGATAAATAAAATAGTAGTTTTATTGATTTCAATATTGTTTGTAGCCTGTACAGGTAGTAATCAGATAGATTATGAAAAAGTATTTCGTTACAATGAGGCGGCAGGCATTAGTTCGTTAGACCCAGCATTTGCCCGTAATATGGAAAACATGTGGGCCGTAAATCAATTGTATGAAGGATTGGTGCAGCTAGATGAAAACTTAGCGGTTAAGCCTTGTTTAGCCACCTCTTGGGAGATTGATAGCACTGGAACTACCTATACTTTTTATATAAAACCAGGTATTTTTTTTCATGCCGACACTTGTTTTGGAGGTTCACTTAAAACAGTAACAGCCCACGACGTGTTGTTTAGTTTTAGCAGAATTATGGATAATGCAACCGCGTCACCAGGTCGTTGGATTTTTGACAAACTGAACATCGAGATAGGTACCAATGGTATGATTGTACTGGATGACTTGACTTTTCAAATGCATTTAAAAGAAGCTTACAGCCCTTTTTTGAGTTTGTTAACAATGCCATACGCTGCTGTCGTTTCATCTGACGCAGTTACTTTTTATGGCAATAATTTTGCTCGAAACCCTGTAGGAACAGGACCTTATCAATTGTTTTTATGGAAAGAACAAGTGAAATTAGTGATGCATCAACATGCAGCATATCATGAAGGATGGGATAATAGCGCTGCCCCTCGCGCCATTATGGTGTCATTTATCAAGGATAAAGGTGCTGCTTTTTTGGAATTGCTAAAAGGGAATTTTGATATGATTTCGGGCATAGATGGTGGGTGGAAAGACGAAATGCTAAATGCCAAAGGAGCATTACTGCCAAGCTATCAAGAGCGCTTTTACTTGCAAAAAGTACCCTATTTAAAAACAGACTATTTGGGTTTTCAGCTCGACACCACGGTGCTTGAGAATAGCCCATGGAACAATAAATTAGTTAGACAAGCTATCAATGCTGCTATTGACAAGCAAAAAATTATTACTTATTTAAGAGCAGGAGTAGGCATACCCGCTACCGAAGGGTTTATTCCACCAACCTTGATAGGCCGTTCATTGAATCCAAAACATTATAATATTGATAGTGCAAAAACATGGTTGACACGTGCAGGTTTCCAAAATGGTAAAGGATTGCCTGAACTTGAGATTTCAACCACTGCTGATTACTTAGATATTTGTGAATTGATTCAAAATCAATTAAAAGCTATTGGCATACAAAGTCAAGTAAATGTGTTGCCTAGCTCCAATCATAGGGAATTGGTAGCGAATGGACAACTTCGTTTTTTTAGAAAATCATGGATCGCTGATTTTCCCAATGCCGAAAATTTCATGTGTTTGTTTCAGTCAAGCAATAAAGCCCCAAATGGACCAAATTATACACGTTTTGAACATAAAAAGATGGATGCCTTATTACAAGCAGCAGCAGTGTCTGTTAATTATTCTGAGCAACAACAATATTATGCGATAGCCGATAGCTTGATGATGGATGAGATGCCTATGATCCCGCTTTTTTACGATGAAGTGGTGCGTGTAGTGAACAAACGAATTAGGTTTTTACCAGTTAATGGCATGAATATGTTAATGCTGAAAGAAACTAGGTTTATGGAATAATAAGACGCAAAAGCTATTTGGAGTCTTCTGAAAACAGGAGTAGTTCTATTATTTATACGCTTTTCGCTAAGTATTAAGTGTGAGGTTATGGAGTGAAAATAAACAATAACCTTACGTTTTTTTGTTCGTTAGTCAAAAAATCACTTTCTATTTCTTTGCCTTCAACTTGCCGTATTATTATATGGCTTCATTCTGTCGCCTTATATAGGTCGTTTTCTGACTTTTTCAGCATACCCTATCTACTACATGCATAAGCTTCATGATAAGTGAAATTATGTCTAATACACCAGGTAGACATCTTCTTTTATGGTTTAAAAACTACCCGTTAAATTTCAGCGAAAGGTTAGCTTATAATGATTTAATAGATGATTAATCTTTGTAAAAACCTATATGAGGATATTAAAAATAACGTCCAATAATAATTTAATTATTTTTTATGTATAAATATGTTGTAAATTGCAATAATCTATGTTACATTAACAGATGCTTATATGTGTTAAGACGTAATCTATGACAATTTGTTTTTACATAGTAAGGTTACTATAAAAGAGCTTTTTTAATAGAGACAGTAGGGTATTGAATAATAAATAGATGATCTAGATGAAATCACAAAAAAAAACTTCGACGGTTTATGACAAAGATTTTGATGGCGATTCTTGGCTTGGAAAGCGAGAGAAAGACTTTTCTACTAATTTACTCCTTACAGCAGGTGGGGTAACATCTTTTGGAGGGTTATTTCCACTTATATTAGGGCATTTTGATGGCTTATTCAACGATGTTTATTGGCTTTTCTTAATCTTCACAATTGTATATTTCGCGTTACCACTTGTCCTATTTCTTTTTTGGATGAAGTTTAGTGAGCGTATTGTTGAACCTGATGCACACCTTAACATTCATGACGGTTTTATAACAACATGGCGAAAACGTATTCAAGAATTTCCAGTCACATATCGTTATTGGTGGTTAATATTGATACAGTTGATTTTTGTCTTTATCTATATCACAATTTCTCTTAAGCCTGGATTTGATTATCATTCAGGACATCACGCTTTTTGGGCTTTGTTGTTATTGGTTGCCCCTATCTTAGGTGTTTTGACGTATAAAAAAAGAATCTATCCTAATAGAAAGTTTAGTAACCTGAAAGTTTTAGGAGGATTTATGCTTGTTACGATCCTGTCGGCGTGTTACCTAATGGATGATGAGGATAGTGCTAATGGATTGGTACAAAAAAAAGATGATTATAATAAAATAGGAGAAGTAGATAAGATTATTTCCCAGCTGGGGTACCAAGAAAAAAAAAGCAGCAAGCTATCTGAGCTTTTTTATATTAAAAGTACCGTGCAGGCTAGTCTTCCGCCACATATTTCAAGCCCATATTTTATTCAGTTTACAAAAAAAGATACACTCTATTTTGATAAGATCGATTCGGTCATAATAGTGAGTAATTCATTTTTAGTTGATAGTTTATTATATGGACTCAGTCAAATACTTTTGATGAAAGAAGGCACATGGGTTAATAGTTATTTTCAAACGAATAAAGTGCATCGTCTTATATGTTCAGACTCTCTACACAATATTAATCGAACCTTTAATCAACAATATATTCTTAATCAAACGTCTGTTGATCATAATTCTATTGCCATAAATGAACTTATGACGAGAATTGATAACATAATATCCTATTGGATTCGTCAGAATACTCATCGGTTTTATGATGCTTGTTTCGTGAATTACGAAGGAATTGATTTGGATAAATCAAAACAAATTGCTGTACATGTAAACAAACTAAATAGTCAAAAAATAAAAACTTGGATTCAAGTTCTGTATATGCCCTATTGTAAACGGAAGGTGGAAGAAGAGATCGAGCGCATTAGAACAGACACTACATGGATTTGGCAAAACATAAGTCATACAGGAGTTGCCGTATCAATAGCTTGTCTATTGATATTGCTTATGTTTTATGCAGAACTCATGGACTTGAAAGCTTTTAAGGTTTGGGGAATGGTTTCAGGATCAAATAAGAATAGGCTTGAGGGAGATAATTTGACAGAAGACATTGAAAATATTAATAAAAAAGCAGAACATTTAGTATATCCACACACCATGATTTTTACCATAATTTTTGTATTGCTTGCTGCCGTATTAACGCAAGAAGAAGCCGCAGAAATCAATCATTCTAAATCATATAAATTCAATAACCTACCTAGCTTGAGTGTACCTAAAGTTATACAAAACTATAGCTCTTCAGATGAGCAAAATAAAAAATTAGAGGAAGTTATAAAAGAGTTAACTCTGGCTATTAGGTCACTTGATTTTAAGTCTAATGAAATTGATTCAGGTATAAAGATAGAAGATACGGATCAAGACCTAGATGCATTAAAAAGAGAGGTAAAAAAATTGAATAGCCAAGTGATACAATTAAAAAAAATAAAACCTAAAAAAACAAAATAAGCTATGCTACTAATTTATAAGTCATTGATGTTCAAAACGCTTTATTGCGTGTTATTAATAGCTTTTTCGGGACAAAGTTATGCGCAAGGGACAAAGTTTAAGGCAGTTTTATGTGATCTAAACACGATAGAACATAATATACAGATTGCAAAAGATTCGTATGGAATTACTTATGGCACTGACAGCATAGTAAGGTTGGTGGCCAAAATAAATGAGCGGGTTGAGAGTATCAAACATTGTAAGTTTTCTCAAGTTTTTTCTAATAGAAAAATTCATGCTCAAAAGGCATTTTATAAATCTTGGTTGCATGTAACAAGTGCACTGAATATGTATCAAATGCAAGTAGTTTTACTTGCCGATACTGCATTGAATAAACACACCACTATTGAAGGTGGTAAATGGGAGTATAACGATGATCTTAACCCTTGGATAAGTGATGTGTATAATCTAAACACTAAACCTATATTAGAAAAAATAGCTTTTTTGACGGTACTTAACAGCCTCCGTGAGTTTGAGGATGAGTGTGAGTATATGAGAAATAAAGGTAAATTGATTAATTGATTAAGAAAAGAAAATCAATACTTCTCTTTTATCCTTCTTACCAAAAGTAAGGTAGCTAAACAGGTAAGCACACTGATATAGCCAATAATATTGTAATTAGAATAAGTGCCGTCGGAGTTTTCAACCATAATTATTCCTGAAAGGAAAGACGCAATACCAGCAATTAATTGTTGGACTGCAGATCGAATACTCATGAACCGCCCACGAATGGCAGGTTCAGCGGTAGAAAGTACCATGGCAATAGCAGGAATAAAACGACCGCCAACAGTAATAAAAAATAAGGTAGTGGTTAATAAAACCAACCACATAGGAGTAACCTGAAAATGAGTTATCGCTAAAATAGGGAGTGTTGATAGCAATACAAACCAGGTAAATACTTTAGGTCTTCCGTGTTTATCTGCCATTCTTCCAACCCATGGGGAAGTGAAAATACTGAGGATTCCTCCACAAAAATAAATAAGGGTTAGGTCCAGTTCGGCAAAACCAACATTGGCAACCATATAAGGGCTTAAAAAGGGAATCACTAAAAACTGCCCAAAAATGATGATGCCCATCAAACTAAACCCTTTTATTTTATTGACGTCACTAAAGATTTTAATAAGGGTTTCTTTATTTCGCAGTCTTATACCATCAACATGTAAAGGAACTGCCGGAGGAATGATTTTTACTATTAAAACCAAAACGATTATTCCCATGGCAGCGATACATAAAAAGGGGAAATGCCAGCTGTAAATAGTACCTAACAATAATCCTGTTGGAACACCTAGGGCCGCAGCGGCAGAGAAACCTGCCAATACAATACCCATGGCTTTTCCTCTTCGTTCCATAGGAATAAGATCACCAACAATAGATAGTATTACAGCGCTAATGATACCACCAAAAATACCTGCGAAAATACGTGCGCTTATTAAAAAGATATAAGTATCTGCAATGCCGCATAAAAAAGTACCGACTAAAAAGCCGCTATAAACAGCAATCAGAATCTTCTTTCGGTCAAATCTGTCGATGATAAAAATAGAACCAACCCCTGAGACGAAAGCGGCAAATGTGTATGAAGAAACAATCAATGACCACTCGGAAGGAGACATGTCGAACACTCTTTTTAATTGCGGACCAAGTGGCATCATGACCATAAAATCCATGATGTTGGTAAAGTTAACGGTAGCTAAAAGGATGAGAATGAGTCGCTCTGATTTCAAAATCGTGGATTTTGTGCAAAGGTCGGTTAAAAGGATGGGAAATTGGGTGAATAGTAAAGAGTATTCAGTACTAAGTCAAAAGTTAAAAAGTAGTTAGTCATTAGTACAAAGTAGTTAGTAATTAGTAAAAAGTAGTTAGTACAAAGTAGGGTGTTAGGTATGGAATAAAAACGTTGTCTTAAACAAACAAAAACGGATTAAACAAGCGTTATTGCAGCTAAATAGGTGTTAAAAGTATTTTTAGTCGATAGTTTATAGGTAAAAAATTCGCACATAACAATTATAACAGGTAGTGTTAACTAACTTTTTGAAACAAAATAATACATGTAAGCACAGCATCCCGAATACTTCGACATCGCTCAGTACAAGTAATCGGGACAGGCTCTGTCAATGCGTGAAATAGGTTGACCGTTTTATTAACTTAAAAATTAATAAAATGGCAAGATTAAATAAATGTAAACTAAAAACGGTCAACGTTATTTAGGCATTTACATACTGAATACTTTGTACTGAATACTCTTTACTTACATACTTTGTACCAACTACTACCTATGCCTTTTTACTTTTTGTTACCGTTTCTAACACTTGAGACGCAGTAGCCACCACACCAGAAATATCAGCCAAATTACTAGGAATAATCATGGTATT
>JBLIDJ010000078.1:0-12189 GCA_047634195.1 Flavobacteriales bacterium | reverse complement strand
ATTAACCATTACGTTAAACAAGGCTCTCGACCAAGCTACACTCATTTTTATACACAATAGTATGGGCCAATTGGTTAAAAAATTGACCTGCAACCAAGCCTTTTCCCAAACCTTTGATCTAACAGACTTAGACGCTGGTTTATACATTGCCAAATTGCAAAACAAACAAGGGGTATCAACCCATACAGCTCAATTCATCAAACGTTGATGAAAATTATTTACTTCTTTTATTTTGACATATTAAATTATGGTTATACATTGACGGCCTTAAAGAAAACACCAATAACTGTAAAAAAACTACTAATAACCTTATTGATACTGCAAATTTCAAGTGTATTGCAGGCCCAAATACCTTATGCTACCGAGCAACCTGCTTGGTACATGACCCTATATGCCGAAGATGCCAGTGGCACCAGAGATTCCGTGTTTATTGGGTATGATTCTGAGGCTATAAATGGCTCAAACGCTTTTATTAGCGATAAGCATTTTGGTGAAGTTTGGTTAATACCAGACAACCCAAACGAATTTAGAATGTCAACGTATTATAGAGGGAGTGCGGTTGATTCTGCACATAAAGTAGATATACGAAAAGCAGACGCACTCTATAGCTTCGATATCCACCTCGACAGTGCCATTTGGCCAGTTGCTTTTACATGGGATGTGAGTTTGTTGCGCAGCGACTCCTTGCCTTTTGTGCCAACACAGCCTAATTTCCCCCGTGCACAAATATGGCTAGAGTATGGAGGGTTTAATGAGGTAATGTATGCCGACAATGATGATTGTTATAACTACACCGTATTAATAACCGATACGGTGTCACCTACTAGCGCAGCCTGTTTCAGCAAAGACATGCTTGTTTTAGGTGATTTTTTCATGAATCCGTACAGAAAATCGAATTCTATTTCTATAGATATAATGCCTTGGAATGGCCGATCATTAGTTGACATTCAAGAAATTAATAAAAATACCTTTTCTCTAAGTCCCAATCCAGTTGTCGATGAATTAACCATTACGTTAAACAAGGCTCTCGACCAAGCTACACTCATTTTTATACACAATAGTATGGGCCAATTGGTTAAAAAATTGACCTGCAACCAAGCCTTTTCCCAAACCTTTGATCTAACAGACATAGATGCAGGTTTATACATTGCCAAATTGCAAAACAATCAAGGGGTATCAACCCACACAGCTCAATTCATCAAACGTTAATGAAAATTAATTATTCATTTTATTTTGATACATTAAATTATATTAACACATTGACGGCTTTAAAGAAAACACCAATGACTGTAAAAAAACTACTAATAACCTTATTGATACTGCAAGTTTCAAGCGTATTGCATGCCCAAATACCCTACGCTACCGAACAACCTGCTTGGTACATGACCCTATACGCCGAAGATGCCAGCGGCACCCGAGATTCCGTATTTATTGGGTATGATCCTGAGGCAACCAATGCAATAAACACCAATTTAGATGCTCGATTTGGTGAAACCTGGCTGACTCCAGACAATCCTAACGTATTTAGAATGGCGACAGATTATTGGATTAATGCTACTGATTCCGCAAAGAAAGTTAATATACGGCCAGCAGACGTGCTTTATGGTTTCACCATCCACCTCGACAGTGCCATTTGGCCAGTTGCTTTTACATGGGATGTGAGTTTGTTGCGCAGCGACTCCTTGCCTTTTGTGCCAACACAGCCTAATTTCCCCAGTGCACAAATATGGCTTGAGTATGGAGGGTTTAATGAGGTAATGTATGCCGACAATGATGATTGTTATAACTACACCGTATTAATAACCGATACGGTGTCACCTACAAGCGCAGCCTGTTTCAGCAAAGACATGCTTGTTTTAGGCGATTTTTTTATGAATCCGTACAGAAAATCGAATGCTATTTCTATAGACATTATGCCTTGGAATGGCCGATCATTAGTTGACATTCAAGAAATTAATAAAAACACGTTTTCTCTAAGTCCCAATCCAGTTGTCGATGAATTAACCATTACGTTAAACAAGGCTCTCGACAAAACTACACCCATTTTTATACACAATAGTATGGGCCAATTGGTTAAAAAATTGACCTGCAACCAAGCCCTTTCCCAAACCTTTGATCTAACAGACTTAGACGCAGGTTTATACATTGCCAAATTGCAAAACAATCAAGGAGTATCAACCCATACAGAGAAATTCATCAAACGTTAATGAAAATTATTCATCCATTTTATTTTGATACATTAAATTATGTTTATACATTGACGGCTTTAAATAAAACACCAATGACTGTAAAAAAACTACTAATAACCTTTTTGATGCTGCAAATTTCAAGTGTATTGCATGCCCAAATACCTTACGCTACCGAACAACCTGCGTGGTACATGACCCTATACGCCGAAGATGCCAGCGGCACCAGAGATTCCGTATTTATTGGGTATGATCCTGAGGCAACTAACAGTGCTTTAGGAAAAGAAGACGAACGATTTGGGGAAATTTATATCATCCCTGAAAACCCCAATGAATTTCGAATGTCTGCTGAATACTGGAGTCAACCAACTGATTCAGCTAAAAAAGTGAGCATTCGTAACAATGATTTTAACTCCAGCTTAAATTTTACCATCCACCTCGACAGTGCCATTTGGCCGGTTGCTTTTACGTGGGATGTGAGTTTGTTGCGCAGCGACTCCTTGCCTTTTGTACCAGCCGACACCAACCTGCCTAATGCCCAAATATGGCTTGGTTACGGTGGTTTTAATGAGCTTATTTACGCCGACAATGCTGATTGTTATTATTATAGCGTATTAATAACCGATACAGTGTCACCCAATATATCTTGTTTCAGCAAAGACATGCTTGTTTTAGGCGATTTTTTTATGAATCCGTACAGAAAATCGAATGCTATTTCTATAGACATTATGCCTTGGAATGGCCGATCATTAGTTGACATTCAAGAAATTAATAAAAACACGTTTTCTCTAAGTCCCAATCCAGTTGTCGATGAATTAACCATTACGTTAAACAAGGCTCTCGACAAAACTACACCCATTTTTATACACAATAGTATGGGCCAATTGGTTAAAAAATTGACATGCAACCAAGCCCTTTCCCAAACCTTTGATCTAACTGACTTAGACGCTGGTTTATACATTGCCAAATTGCAAAACAAACAAGGGGTATCTATTCAATTTATAAAACATTAAAAATTATTGACATGAAAAATCAGCTATTTCTTTTGATTTTATTACTTTTTGGTAATATTACCTTCGGCCAACAAAACAGTGAAAACGGCTACTCTACTAATCCTAACAGTACAAATAAATTGTTAATTATTTGGGCAGAAGCTAATCCAACAACATTCGATCAAGCATCTGCTGTAGCAGGCTATGGTACTACGGCTTTACCGAGCAATGCGCACGAGTATTTTGATGCTACGTATACGCCTGGAATCATACCGACTTCCTATATAACAAAATATTTTTACGAAATGTCGTTTGGTAAACATATTGTATTAGCCGACTACTTAGACCACACCGTACAAGTTAAAGGGATTAGTAACGGCAGTGGTGGTTATGGTGAGATATACACATATCTCAACGAATTATACAACGCAAACCCAGCACAGTTTTCCAACAATTTTCTAGCTAACAATAGTTCATTACCTGATTTTGACCAGAACGACATCTATCCAAATTATCAAGGAGTACCAAAAGCAACTACCAGTAACGGAAAAATTGACGGAATACTTATCATCTGGACAAAACACCCCTCCTTTGGCTCTGCTAGCGGGCATGGCTATGTAGTAAGGGGCTATAACAACAGTTCAATACTTGGATTTACCGGTGTTGAAAATAGTGCCGCATTTAGTGGTAAACAGACGTTTATTATTCAAGAATATTTTCATAGTTTGTACGGCGGAAACGAATACCACACGGGTGCTGGCGCAGGTGACCATACGTTTATGGCTCGCACCAATCCCTACGGAATATCATCTCAATTGGGAGGTGCCGGAACATCGCAAATGGCCAACGGTTGGGACAGAGATCGTTTGGGCTGGTACGGGTGGCAAGACCTGAATCGTTCTGTTAGAAAAACACATTTGATTTCGGCCTTAGATGCTACTGGAGCCGAGGTGAAAACCGACTACACCATAGCTTCAGACTTAGGCAATGGACTATTTGTGTTGCGCGACCATGTGCTGTACGGCGATGCTATTCGTATAAAACTACCCCATTTGCAAGACGACCCAGCCTACCCTAACGCCAAAAATCAATATTTGTGGATAGAAAATCATCAACGCATCAGCGAGTTTGAAAAAACCGTATGGGAACACTTATCGTGCAAAGAGGCAACCTTGCCGGGCATGTGGGCCTATATACAGGTTGCAAAGGATGTAAAAGAAGCCAAGGATATTTACCCTATAGACGAAGAACATCCCAATGGTTTAGGCAGTTTTATTTTTCCTTTAACTGCCGAAGGCAACTACGATTTTGTATATAAAAACCCTCATAAACCTGGTGATGTTAGTTGTATATGGAAAAACGAAACTGTGGCT
Organism: Flavobacteriales bacterium; assembly: GCA_047634195.1. Classification (GTDB taxonomy): domain Bacteria; phylum Bacteroidota; class Bacteroidia; order Flavobacteriales_D; family Luteibaculaceae; genus JBLIDJ01. Next base: position 7,638 of record JBLIDJ010000078.1, on the reverse strand, counting down.
ATTGACAAAAGCGACCCCAACACAATTCCTAACACATTTATTGGGTACAGCGACTTGTTTAATCTCTATAACTCGAACGGAGATAACATTATCAGTAAAACACGAGGTGACATTTACCAACCTGCAAATTCTGAATACGTCAATGGCACTACCATATACAATGGCCATGCGAGAGGTGATGCTGAAGATGCTTACAATATGGCCACTGGCAAAACCCGTTTGTCCATAGCCACCAATCCAGCGCCAACTCCTGTATATACCTATAAAACGGATAACTTGAATGATAAAACTAATAATTCTGATCAACACGCATTAGACTACGAAAACCGATCTGTTTGGCTTAATGGGATTTCGGTAGAAATAATGCAAGAAAATTATGCGCCAGCCCTTTATGGGCAAGGAGCTATTTTGGTGCAGGTGCGTACCGACAATTACGATGTTGACCAAGATGCTCGTTGGTGTGGCAACATAAAAGTTAGCCCCAATGATTTTGACCCTACCCCAACCGATTTTTTAGATAACAAATACGCGGTAGACATAAAATCGGGCACCAACATTTTACTTGACCGTAGTCGCAGTTATACCCGTCACTATGCAGTAGATCAAGAACCCGTTACCAACACTTATCGTTTTTCTGAACCCACTGAAATGACTATTTTACCAAATGCTTATTTTCATATGGAAAAAAACACTAGTCTTACCGTAGACGGCGAAAGTACCTTGAGGATAAAAAATAACGGCAGGCTTGAGGTACATCGCAACAGCACTGTTACCGTAAAAAAGGGAAGTAAATTAATTTTAGAAGCGGGTGCTCAACTGGTTATTTGGGACGATGCTTTGGTGAAAATAGAAGAAGGAGCTGTTCTCGAATATGAAAATGGTGACATTAATTTAGTACGAAACACGTCGGTGCTAGAGTTTGAAGGAGATTTAAAAATAGCAGACAATGCCGATTTTACATTTAGAGGTTTAGGTTATCTACGCTTTAGTCAACAAGGGGAATATAATCCCGTTACCAACCCGTCCAATATTATTCCAGGCATAGGGTCGAGCATAACCCTCAAAGGAACAAACGAATTGGATAAAGTATTGGAGGTTACTCAAAAAAGCATGATTTGCTTTGAACCTTTAGCTAAATTCACCTTAGAAAACGGCGTTGCCGAATTAGCTCCATCAGCAAGGATATGCGTGAGTACCGATTTGAATATAAATGCAGCAAAAATAACATCAACCACAGGAGAAGCAAGTAACCATAGAGGGTTATGTTTGTATGGCCAACCTAATGTTTCAATTAACAATTCCACGTTTGAAAATGGTAAATATGGTATCTATGCCACACTAACCTATAAAGGTAACCAACTATTTATTTTTAATAGCAAATTTTTAAATAATGACTATGGCCTTTATACCATAGACAAAGGAGTATCATTATCTGGTAGTACTTTTTTGAACAACAAGATAGATGGATGGAAAGCTGTTGGCATGACTTTCCCAAGTTTTAGTTCACAAAACAACTTCAGTCTGAGCGACATAGGCGTAAATTTTAATGCAACAAGCTCCTCTGGCTTAACAGTCAAGAGTTCTACTATTAGCGACAATACTCGCAACGGTATTTTGTTCGATGGTCCAGCCATGCTTACGACCAATTGTGGCGAAATCAGTAGAAATGGAATAAATAGCTTTGGAAGCGGTATTCTTTTTTCAAACAATGCCCTATTAAATAATTCTCCTGATGTTCAACCAGCAGGAGGAAACACCATTATTACTGGAAATTACAATGCCGTAAATCCTGTTTGCGCAAACAACTGGTACCTAACGAGAGGCAAAAACAATTTTAGCTCTATCAACCATGTTGCCAACGGAGACTTTAATTTAAATTGCAACAGTTCAGGAATCAATGGTCGAGGGAATCAATGGAAATCACCTAATAGCGGACCTAGTTACAACATTGATTACCGCTTACAGTTGTGTAACTGTACGTTTCAGCAGGCATTTTATCTGACCGATAATAGTCCCGCATACCATGAGTTTTGTAGCCCCATTACGGTCGACGATTTCGTTAGTCCAATAAGTCCTTCTCAAGGAAATCCATTAACTAATTGCTCAACCTGCGAGGATATAATAACAACGGATTTTCAACAAGTAAAAATGAATACTGCCGTTAATACTGCATTAGTAGCACTCGCGGATGCAAACACTGAAGAAACTATTTATCATGCCATGAGCATGTTAAAGCAAATAATTAGTTATGTGTATGGCGATGAACAATCAGATTCTATTCCAGCTACTGAAGAAGAGTTATGGTTACTAGAATTCGCTTACTCACAAATTAAATCGGCGTTAGGAAGTGGTATTCAAAATAATACCATCGTAGCTCAAGTATCTTCGCCAGCCGTTACACTAGTGTTTGAAGCAATTCAAGCATTAAGCGAAAAGCCAGAATTTGTAGCCAATCAAGACAAACAAGTGTACTTTAAATTAGATAAAGCATCTGTTTATAAGGTTATTAATGATCGAGAAAAAGCTTTGCAAGAAATTGATGCATTAAAAGGTTGTTACGATTTACACGATGAACAAAAAAAATACATTGATGAGCTAAAAAAAGTTATTTATGTAGAACAACTTTTATTGTCTAATCAAATTGATAAAACTGAGTTTGAAACGGTTTATGAAAGCATAACAAACGAAGACGCATCATTTTACGATAATGGTATTTTTGTTTCTGGTAATGACCAAATGGCAAATATGCAATTTGTGAATACACCTATTGCGTTTAAATCTGTTGATATAAGTAACACCACAACTTGGGACTTTGGTGATTGCCAAACAGCTAATGGCACTGCCGTTACACATACGTATACTCAACCGGGCACATACAACATAAAACTCACACAAGTATATGCCTGTACTACACAAAACAAAACGCTAACGTTGACCGTATTGCCTGCGCCAACAACAACGATTACAGCAGACATAACGTCTGGTAATTGCGAATCTACTGCATACCTCATTGACCTTGAAATCCAAGAAGATTATACTTCACCAGCTTGTTTTGGTAATGCTTCAAACAGTAACTTCGATGAAGATATACGCGTTCAATTGTCATGGGATTTTGATTTACCAAGCAAGTCAGATTATAGCGAATATTTGACGTATAACGATTTTATAAACAATGCACATACTCCATTTACGCTATCTGTTCCACTAGGTACCAATGTGAATATGTCTGTAACTACGGTTGTCCAACTATTGCAAAATGGTGTATGGCAAGACACAGAGTATAGTCAAGTCAGTCATCAAGTAATTTTTGACAGGGAAATATTTTCAGCACAAATTACGATGGACAGCTTGCCATGCCTTGGCGACAGTACTTATTTCGAATCACAACTGGTAGGTGGTACAGCTCCATACCAAATAAGTTGGGAGTTTGGAGGGAATGAAGTGTCTGGTTCTGCTGTTTATCATGCCTTTACCAACAGTGGCGAGAATTCATTTTTCTTCGACGTTGTTGATGCTAATGGCTGTGCTGCATACATTACCTTCCCTCAGGGGACAAATCATATTCACGAGAATGACTTAAGCGACATAGAAGAGGAAGAAGATCATGGTACTGAGTTTACCGTTAAAATTAGCGATTGTTCTTTAGACGCTATAAATGCTAATAAGTCGAGAAGACAAGATAACATGAATGTTGTTGAAGAAAAAGTAAGTGGGATAAACAGAATTATGTTTACCGCCGAACAAATCCACTTTTATCCTAATCCAAACAGCGGGGATAAATTATTTGTACAAACTCCATTTTATTCTGATGTTTATTTTACATTGAGTTCAATGGATGGCAGAAAAGTGCATGAGGAGGAGTTGATTAGTAATAATCAAGTTATTAACTTACCTAGCAGCATAAAAAATGGTGTTTATTTATGTACCATTAAGCATCCTATTACAGAAACTAGTGTACAAAAGAAAATATTGATTGTTAAGTAAATACATCGGTTAAATCACAACAATGAGTCAGTCTAATAAGCATGTTATTAGATTGGCTCATTGTTTTTTATAAGATTACCAACATGGTAGTCTGTTCAATAATTCTTATTACTAGTGATTTTCACTCAAATGGTTTAAAAAACTTCGTTTATATCCCTCCTCATACTCTATTCAATATTACCAAAAATACAATTGATAAGTATTACTTAATCTATTAAGTGCCAATGGAAGTTATCGTCTTCTTATAGATTCAGAAAATATTTTTTAGTTTTACAAAAAAAAACACCAATAATCACGATATTCCGCTCAATATGTTGGTTACCCCTCAAAAGGTTTATACTTTTAAGCGATGAGTGAAAAAGCCTTAAGCAACGCACAACAAAAAGCCATAGAACGACTAAAAGGTAAACGTGGAAATCACACCACCGTTGACACCCTGTGCAACAATTTGTTGAAAGGAAACATCACAGCCTTGAGTCAAGCCATTACGCTTATCGAAAGCACACAGCCTGAAAAACAGCAACTAGGACAAGCTTTATTAAACAAATGCTTGCCACATACGGGCAACTCCATACGCATTGGTATTACAGGTGTTCCGGGCGTTGGGAAAAGTACTTTTATTGAAACTTTCGGTCAAGAATTAACCCAGTTGGGCAAAAAAGTGGCTGTATTGGCCATTGACCCTAGTAGCCAAAAAACAGGCGGGAGCATCCTTGGCGACAAAACCCGCATGGAGAAATTGTCAGCCAATCCACAAGCATTTATTAGACCATCCGCTTCTGCCGATTCCTTAGGAGGTGTGGCTCAAAAAACCAGAGAAAGCATTTTGTTGTGTGAAGCCGCAGGTTTTGATATTATTTTGGTAGAAACAGTTGGCGTTGGACAATCAGAAACAGAAGTACATTCCATGGTCGATTTTTTTTTACTCCTTATGCTTGCTGGTGCTGGCGACGAGTTGCAAGGCATAAAACGAGGTATTATGGAAATGGCCGATTTAATAGCCATTACCAAAGCTGATGGCGACAATGAAATGAAATCTAAACTTGCCATTAGAGAATATAAAAATGCTTTACATCTATTTCCAGCTTCTGCTACTGGCTGGTCTCCTACTGTGGTGAGTTGCTCAGCCATACAAAAAATTGGAATACCTACCATTTGGCAGCAAATAGAAAAACACGATCAGCACTTTATCCTGAAAGGAATCAAAGAAAAAAACAGAAAAGAACAAGCTAAGTACTGGATGAAAACTACCATTCAGCAAATGCTTATGGGGTATTTTAAACAAGACAAAGCTGTGCTTGCCGCTTATCAAGAAAAAGAACTACAGGTAATGAATCAACAATTAAATCCATTTACTGCGGCACAAGAGCTGTTACAGTTGTTTTTAAGAAAAAAATGAAAGTGGTCTTCATCCGCTCATTTTCCATGAAAAATATTACAAACCAACGCTCAGTATTTCTACATTCCTCAACCAAACTTTCTGTAACTTTTCAGTCAAAACAGATCTCTTATACTTTAAATCAATTGAAATGCTAAATTATTTACATCCTAAAAGATTAATTAAACAAGAGCCCGTAATTAGAAGGAAATTTAGAATTCACTGGAAAGAGACTGATTATGAATCATTAAAAATAATTCACTCAGGCGCAACCGAAAGAATCAATGATACAATCAAGGATCAACGTGAGATTTCAAAAAAGTATTTTGGCTTTTTAATTTTAATATTATCTATAACATCAGCCTTAGTTGCATTTCTTTTTGACGAACAAAATATTTCTTACAACATAAGACTGATTACAATACTAACATTAATTTCAAATTCTTTAATAATATTTATTATTGGGCAAATGATACGCCCTTTAAAATTTTACCCGCCCGGAAGAGTCCCTAACGAAGCACTTAACGAACCATTTATTGAAAAAAATACTGAAGATCAACAGAAATATTTTTTGTATAAAGAATTATTAAACCTAGAAGCCAAAATCTTAATTAACCAATTCTACAATACTAAAAGATTAGATGGCATAGACTTTATTATTAGATACTTATTAATAAGTTCAACTTGTTTTATTATTCTTATACTTTTAACAAGTCTTATTTAATATCTGGAATATCCATATCGCCCTTAACTATTGGGGAGTCTATTTCAAAATTGATATCATCAATTTCATCAGGTTCATTTTCTGGGTTAGAATTAACATCTCTCATCTTACTTCATATTTACATTCGGTTACTAATTTAATAATTATTTCCTAAAATAGGATTCAAAAAAACAAAATACAAGTACATATCAATCTTTGTGACTAATTGATAGAATACATTGTATATAAAAACAAAAACGTCTTGAAGTAAAAATTATTTAAACTGTATTATCAGAAATTAATTATGGTGAAAAATCAACAAAACAAATGCTATTCCTTTTTTAACCTTTCATCAACAGATAAGTCAATAAACTCGACAATCTCAACTTGACCAAATTCTTTGAACAGCGGATTGAGAATTATGTTTGATTCTAAGCCAACTATTGATGAAGGCACCCTAAGTGCGAAAAAATTTCGGTCTCTAGCGAGACTAGTAAATATGGCTGTTGTTTTAGAGCAATAGGGATATTGATTCCATTGTGCTGGCAACTCTGTTAATTCTTCGATGTGAAAAACATCTGGAAACTCAATTTTAGCCACCAAAATTTTACTCGGTAAATTTGCTGTGTTTTCGGAGTGAACATAATATTCTAGTAAAGCCAACGAAATATTTTCGGAGCAATAGACCGCTCTAGTGCCTTTTTCATTCCATCTACCGCCAACCTTTTCAGCACCTACTCCTAATAGCGTAGCGTCTTTATATTTCACGTGAGCAACTCGGTAAACAATCATTAGCTGTATACATTGTATTGAATACTAACAATCTCATGTTCTACCATGTCAAACCCAAAACTACTATCGAGTAACTCGAAAGGCTTCTTATTTCCGAGAGCTCTGGATGGTGTCATAAGCCAATTCTTAAAATCTTCTTTAGAATCAAAAACTTCATAACCCAACCCAAAAAGCATAGCTAGTTCATAAATGCGTTCTGAAGTTTCTTTACTATAAACTTTTTTCTTTTGCATACTACTGATGGATGCTGGTAGAATATTTTCAAATTCTTTTTCTGTTGATCCTAAATAAGAAATCAAATACTTCCAATCTGTTTTTTTGACACCATCGCGGATACGGTCAATTAATTCTAACATATAGTTAGCAGCATCCTTGGCATGCACAACAACCCAAGCTGGTGAAAATTTATCCATACCATAAACTACAGCTCCTTCTTCGGCAATAGCTGCACGCTTATCTTCTGTTTTCCCTCGTTCCTGATCCGATGTTTTCAATTTGCTCATAATTGTAATTTTACCTCTATACACAAGTAAAAATACAATTTTATTTTCGTTTTTCAAAACACCTATCTAAAACCAATTTCTACTGAAATTAAAAAATTGATAGAAGTAACGAATGCATTTTTAAAATATGACAAAGGAATTATTAAATATTAGAATTAAGTTATACCCTCTCTAATCATTACATTTGCCGACGCTTTGTGCACAAGCAATTCTTCCGCACTTTGAGTAAATGTTACCCCCTCAAAAAACAAACGAACTATGGAAAAATTTTTTCCAAA
>JBLIDJ010000077.1:0-12251 GCA_047634195.1 Flavobacteriales bacterium | reverse complement strand
ATACATGGAGTAGATAGTTTCAAGCTACTGAAAGAAATAAACAAACAAGCCAAAAAAGCAGATAGAATTATTTCTGTTTTACTACAATTTCACATTGCCAGCGAAAGCACCAAGTTTGGCTTGAGCCTCACAGAAGCTGACGAACTACTAGGTTCTGAAGGATACAAATCTTTGTCCAACATACAAGTATGTGGTGTGATGGGCATGGCTACTTTTACAGACAACACCGAGCAAATAACGCGTGAATTCCAGCAACTATCAGACACGTTTACCACCTTAAAAACAAAGTACTTTCCTACTCAAGAACCCTTTAAAGAAATATCAATGGGCATGAGTGGCGATTACCAAATAGCCATAAATCAAGGCAGCACCATGGTGCGTGTCGGGAGTGCTCTCTTTGGGGTGAGGGGTTAATGGGTTGCTTTTTTTAGAATAAAAAAACACCATAAGTTCACTTATCTTGAGAATTAAATCTCTGAATATACAACTGAGATGAAAAGTAGTAATAACAATTAGAAATGTTATTGTATTATTACACATGGTTTAATTATATTGTTAAACGTACTTAATCTTTAACTTGAATAAACTTAGAAATTTAATGAAACGAATTGAAGTTGTTGCGGGGATAATATATTGTGGGGATCAAATTTTATGTGTTCAAAGACCAAAAAACAAACTCCACTATATTTCTGAGAAATTTGAATTTCCTGGCGGAAAAATGGAAGAAGGAGAAACTCAAAAAGAGGCATTACACAGAGAATTATCTGAAGAACTTAATATTTCAACTGAAATCAAATCGTTGTTCCTTACTGTTATTCATCAATACCCTAATTTTGAATTAACAATGCACAGTTTTGTGTGTGAAATGGATTCAAAAGAGCTTATCCTTCGTGAACATATCGATAAAAAATGGCTTACAATTAAAGAACTCAAAAATCTTGACTGGGCTGCTGCTGATATTCCAATTGTCGACAAATTAGTATCCAATGGATAAACTCTCAGAAATATTCAATGCTAGCCTTCAAACGGGTTATGTGGATAAAACAATATTCTCGAGTATTGAATACCAACCAGAGTTACTTGTCAATGAAAAGAAACCACCAAAAAAGGTTCTTTCAACAATCTTAAACGAACTTGAAAAATGTAATCAGTTCTTTATCTCTGTCGCCTTTGTTACAACGAGTGGTGTTGCAACGATTATAAACAAACTTCAAGAACTTGAAAAACGAGAAATTAAAGGTGAGATTTTAGTCTCCCAATATTTAAACTTTACACAACCAGAGGCCCTACGACGTTTATCACAATTCAAAAATATAGAACTTAGAATAGCTACATCTGGAAATGCGCATGCAAAAGGATACATATTCAAAAATAAGGAACACTTTAACTTAATTGTTGGCAGTAGTAATTTAACTGCTCAAGCTTTGTCTACTAATAAAGAATGGAACATTAAGGTTTCTGCATTAGATGAGAGTAGTCTTGCAGAAAGAGTACTCAATGAATTTCATTCAGATTTCGCCAAAGCAATACCTGTCACCGAAAAATTTATTTTGGCTTATGATGAAATTTATCAGAAGCAATTTCTATTTAGTAAGAATAACAAAATAAATGATTTTGTTGAAACCGAATCTACAATTACTCCAAATACCATGCAATTGGAGGCATTAAAAAACCTTCAAAAATTACGTTTGGAGAAAAAGGATAAGGCCTTAATTATTTCAGCAACAGGAACGGGGAAAACTTATTTATCTGCATTTGATGCTAAAGCTTTTAACCCCAAAAAATTGTTATTTGTTGTCCATCGTTTAACTATTGCGAAAGATTCATTAAAAACTTTCCAAAACGTTTTTGGCTCTAGTAAAACGATGGGTTTGTATTCAGGTAACAAAAGAGAACTCGAGTGTGATTTCGTATTCTCAACAATTCAAACCATTTCAAAACCCGCTCACTTAAAACAATTCGAAAAAACTCATTTTGACTATATCGTTATTGATGAAACCCATCGTTCAGGTGCGGATTCATATTTAAGATTGATAGAATACTTTGAACCTCAGTTTCTATTAGGAATGACAGCAACTCCTGAACGAACGGATGGAAACGACATTTTTCAATTATTCGACCACAACATTGCTTATGAGATAAGATTAAACAGAGCAATGGAAGAAGAAATGCTAAGTTCTTTCCATTATTTTGGTGTCACCGATTTGTATTTTGATGAGAATGTGATTGATAAAAAATCAGACTTCAACTTATTGATATCTAATGAAAGAGTCACGAGGGTAATTGAACAAGCAAAATTCTATGGGAGCGATAATGGAATAACAAGAGGCCTCATATTTTGTTCGAGAAAGAATGAAGCGATTGAATTATCCTCCTTGTTTAATACCAAAGGATATAAAACTGTTGCCTTAACAGGTGATAGTTCAGAAGCGGCAAGAGCGTTTGCTATTGAACAGTTAGAATCGGATGATTTAAGTAAAAAGTTAGATTACATTTTTACCGTCGATATTTTTAATGAAGGAATTGATATTCCGAAAATCAATCAAATTATCATGCTCAGACCTACTGAGTCTGCAATAATTTTTATTCAACAATTAGGCAGAGGTTTAAGGAAAGTTGAAGGTAAAGGCTATTTAACAGTGATTGATTTCATCGGGAATTATGATAATAATTACCTGATTCCGATTGCATTGTATGGCGATACTTCTTACAACAAAGACTCGCTTCGTAAATTAATCACTGAAGGAAGTAGAATGATTCCTGGAGCTTCAACCATTAATTTTGATGAGATAACCAAAGAAAAAATATTCCAGTCCATCGACTCTGCGAATATGCAGCTGTTCGCAGATTTAAAGAAAGACTATAAACTCCTAAAATATAAACTTGGGAGAGTGCCAATGATGATGGATTTTATTGAACATGGTTCGAGAGACCCTTATTTATTCATCAACTATTCTGGCTCGTATCTTAATTTCATCATCAAAGTCGAAAAAGAATACAGAACAGAATTGAATGCCAAACAGATTAAACTATTGGAGCTATTTTCGAAGGAAATCAACAATTCTAAGAGAGTCGAAGAAAGTTTAATCCTCAAATTATTAATCGAATCTGACAAGCTTACAATCCAAGATTTAAAAAATAAGGTATTAAATAAATATGAATATGTCGTTTCTGATGATACCATAGTCTCCTGTATTTCCAATCTAAACTTTGAATTTATTCGAGAAAAAAAAGATGGTAATCTAATTTCTTCAAAGGAGATTTACGACTTGGATAATGTGAAAATACATAAAGGAAACATTGTCATTTCAAGAACCTTTCTAACTTACTTAAAGGATGACATTTTTAAAAAATATTTACTTGATTCTACCCACTATTCTATTTATGAATTCGATAAATTGTTTCAAGTAGAAAATTGGCAGAATGGATTTGTACTTTACCGTAAATATTCACGAAAAGATGTATTTAGAATATTGAATGCAACAGAAAATCCTGTTGCTCAAAATGTGGGCGGATATTTGGTTAGTCCTGATAATTCTCATTGCCCAATCTTTGTGAATTATCACAAAGAAGAACACATTTCTGAGTCAACAAAATATGAAGATGAGTTTGTAAACAACAAAGAGTTTGACTGGATGTCCAAATCGAATCGGAAAATAAATAGTAATGATGTCCAAGCTATTTTAGGTAAAAATGGAGCTATTCGCTTACCTCTATTCATTAAAAAAAATAATGACGAGGGCAAAGATTTTTACTACTTGGGAGATGTAAATCCCGATTTGAATCAAGTTGAACAAACAACTATGAATAGTGATAATGGAAAGCAAGTCTCGGTTGTCAAAATACGCTTCAATTTAACAAATCCTGTCAACACTAATATTTATAATTATTTACATGATAAAGATCTTGTTAAGGCATCAAAGCGAACACAGGAAACAAAAATAATTCCGATTCAAGAAACTATTAAGATTCAAGAGAACCCTAATAACCCAATTCCATTTTACGATTTTTATGCCGCAGCTGGGTCATTCAGTGAAATGCAATCTGATAAAGAATTTACTTTAATTGAGGGGCCAGAAAATGGACATTCTTCGGATGATTATTTTGCTTGTAAAATCGTTGGTGACTCAATGAACCGCGTAATTCCAAATGGTTCAATTTGTTTATTCAAAAATTATTCAGGAGGCACACGGAATGGAAAAATTGTTCTTGTTGAAAATATAGATATTCAAGACCCTGATTTCAATTCTGCCTTTACCATTAAGACATATTCTAGCGAAAAGGTCATTTCAGAAGAAGGCTGGCAGCACACTTCAATTATATTGAGGTCAAACTCGTATGATGACTCGTATAAAAACATTCTTATTAATGAAGATAATAGTATTGGGATGCGGGTTATAGGTGAGTTTATTAAGGTATTGGATATTTAAATATTTTTAATTTCAATAAAGAATGTTACTCTTTCAGGGTTCTTTCATTTTTATTGTAACAGCAATATTCAACAATAAAATTCAGCCAAGCTGATAACTACCCAACCCCAAATCTACAAAACACCCACACATTCCTCTACTCAAAACCACAGCATAGAAAAGCAATAAGGGTAACAGAAATACCTCCTTGAATCCTTACATTTTTTTTGCTCTACAAAACAACCTTTTCGAAGGAAAGTCAGGGTAAACTAAGCATCCAAAGACAAGAACAAACGAACTATGGAAAACTTTTTTCCAAATCAACAATACACAAGTAAAGGCGAACCAGAATTAGGGGCTAAACTACTATTTCGCTGTCTTCAATTCCCAGTATTAGTATACGGCTTCATTTTGCCGGCTCATATAGGTCGTTTTCTGGCTTTTTCGGCAGACCCTAATTAGCTTCAATTGTGTAAATAGAACGCATATGGTTTTAGGCTTTTCACAGGCGAGTGCCCAAACCTAAGTTCATAGATGCTTCTCTAATAATTGCCGAAATGAATAACCCTGAAGCAGAGCTTCAAGGAATTCTTTTGATCAAAAAAAAGCGATTCGGGTAATAACCCAAACCGCCATTTTTTTTTAAAATCTTTCTAATAAAGATTTGCCACTTAAAACACTCTTTTAATCTTAGCTTATTTTAATAACAATTTTACCTTTTGCTCTACCAGTAGCAAGATGGGTAAATGCCTGAACACTTTCAGCAAAAGAATAAACGGTATCAATGATTGGTTTTATTTTTTCATTTTCAACCAATGTTTTTATTTGTGCTAAATGTGTACCATTTGGTTGCATAAAAATGTATTGGTACTTCGCTTCTTTAGCAGCAATTTGGGCAACTAAATCTTCAGGCATTTTGTAATCGGCCATTCCAAACATTTTGGCTGTTCCTTCATCCATTGGCCCAATAATGCTCACCACTTTTCCGCCTTTTTTAAGAACCTGAAATGCTTCCACAGTATAGTTTTGACCCAAGGTGTCAAACACAATGTCTACGTTTTTTACAATGGTTTTATAGTCCTCAGTTTTGTAATCAATTACTCGGTCTGCTCCTAGTTCTTTAACCCATCCAACATTATCGGTACTCGTGGTTGTATATACGTATGCTCCTTTTGATTTGGCATATTGAATGGCCAAACTACCTACCCCGCCTGAACCTGCATGAATAAGAATTGTGTCATTTTCTTTGATTTCAGCATATTCCAACGATTGCATAGCCGTAAGACCTGCTAAGGGCAAACTTGCAGCCTCTTCAAATGAAATATTTCCTGGTTTTTTGGAAACAGCTTCACTGGTCACAGCAACATATTCCGCAATTGTTCCCATTTGTTCTTGCGGAACTCTTGAATACACCAAATCTCCTATTTCAAAATCACTTACCTCATCGCCTTTTTCAACTACTACTCCACTCACATCATACCCACTTGTACTAGGAAATGGAATAGGAAGCATGCCTTGTAAGTGGCCTAGAATAATAAGTTTATCAATAGGATTAATAGCTGCCGCTTTTACTTCTATGAGCACATCGCTTGCTTGAATAGTTGGTTTGCTTATTTCATTAATGACTAAACTATCTTTAATGTCACCATATTTTGTTATTTGTAATGCTTTCATAATTGTCTATGTATTTGTTTATTAATGAGTAACAAATATAAACGGTGCATATCGGGGGAAAATTACCCTATGGTAAGAAAGCTATTTTTTTGTTTTTTCGACCCTAATGCGACTCAAACTTTGTTGGGTGATTCCTAAATAAGAAGCAATATGATAATTTGGGATGTATTGTTCTATTACAGGGTATTGTGCTAAAAACAAATCGTACCGCTCTGGTGCAGATAACTGCAATTGATTTAAAATGCGTTTATGCAAACTAACTACATGGCGTTCTAGGTTTTTTCGATGAAACACTTCAAATTCAGGAAAAAGCTCATGTATGCCATTTAGTTTTTCAGCATTAAATTCTATGATGGTTGAATTGGTCAAACATTCAACATTTAAGGTAGCCAACTCATTGCTGTGAATAGCAATATAATCACTTATCCACCAACCTTTAATCGCAAACTGCAAGGTGTGTTCTTTTCCATTTTTGTCAAGAAAATAGGACCTTAAGCAACCATTTGTAACAAAAAATATTTTGTTTACCGATTGTCCTTGACGAATGAGCATATCTCCTTTCGAAACCGTTTTTTCTTTAGCAATGGAATGAACATATGCTTCGGCCTCTAGGCTAAGTTGTATGCTACTTTTTATTTTATTGATTAGTTCTTCCAATGTTTAGCGAATTATACACCAAAGCGAGCACGTTTTTCAATCTTTAAAGCTTTTAGTGCTGTTTTGTTAGGTTGTCCACTATTGCCAATAATTTCCCTGGCCAACAAAACACTCGATTCGTCTTTCCCTATTTTGTCACTAGCCATATTTATGGTCTGTATGTTTTTGTCTCGTGCCGATACAATCAAGGTCCAAACCTGGTCAGACACATATAATTGTTGCACTAGGTTGTGCTCATATTCTTTTCGTACGTTTTTTAGCAACTCCACATGCAACAACTGGGCAGTCATACCGGGTTGGTTTAGGCGCATCACGAGGTTGTTTAAATCGGTTCGCTCCAAGAACAACACCAAACGTTCGTATGCCTGTAATTGCAGTGGTGCCATGCGTTTGTCGTTCAGTTGTTTCGTTTCCATCAACTGTTTTCCTTTATTTATGACATAAAAACACCATGCAAAAAGGGCTATTGCAGCAGCAATAATAACCATTCCAATAAAATATAACCCTGTTTGTTCCATGCGTCTAAATTAGAAAATTAGTTATTTAGATGAGATAATTTGTCTAAGAATATGCTATTTTTTTAGCTTTGTTCATTGCATTGCATATAACTCCTTATAATATACATGAATACAGTTTCTAAAACACTGCAACGTTTGTCCGAATCGGCAACGTTGGCCATGAGCCGCAGAAGCAGAGAATTGGCAGAACAAGGCATCGATGTTATCTCTCTTAGTTTGGGAGAGCCCGACTTCAATACCCCTGATTTCATTAAAGAAGCAGCAAAAAAAGCCATTGATGATAATTTCACAAAATATCCTCCCGTAAATGGATACTTGTCGCTAAGGCAAGCCATCAGTCAAAAATTTTTGCGGGACAATAACCTTAACTACACTCCCAATCAAATAGTGGTAAGTACAGGTGCTAAACAATCAATCGCTAATGCGGTGTTGAGCATTTTGAATGAAGGCGATGAGTGTTTGTTGCCATCGCCATACTGGGTGAGTTATGAAGAAATTGTAAAAATTACGGGTGCAACACCTGTGCGAATAGGTACAGAAATTGATTCCGATTTTAAAGTAACGCCTGCTCAACTGGAAGCTAGCATCACCGAAAAAACACGGATGATAATTTATTCGTCTCCTTGCAACCCAACAGGCTCGGTATACAGCCAAAGCGAACTGGAAGCATTGGCAGCGGTATTGCTCAAGTACCCCAACATATTGGTGATTAGCGACGAAATTTATGAGCTTATCAACTTTGAAGGCACCAACTTCAGCTTGGCTGCTATCGAAGGCATGTATGACCGAACCATTACCATTAATGGTGTTTCCAAGGGTTTTGCAATGACGGGATGGCGTATTGGCTACATGGGTGCTCCGGAATGGATAGCCAAAGCATGTAGTAAAATGCAAGGCCAAATAACTTCTGCACCTTCAGGTATTTCGCAAAAAGCGGCAGAAGCTGCTGTCTTGTCAAATCCATTAGAAATGTCTTACATGAAAGATGCTTTCAAAATACGTAGAGACATGGTAGTGAGCCATTTGAAAAAAATACCCGGACTAGTTGTCAACATTCCCAAAGGAGCATTTTATGTGTTCCCTGATGTGAGTGCCTTATTTGGGAAATCTTATGGTAAATTTGTGATCAACAATGCCGACGATTTATGTGAATATTTGCTGATGGATGCTCATGTAGCATTGGTTACTGGGGCCGCATTTGGAGCAGACAATTACATAAGAATATCGTATGCTGCATCTACCGAAGTATTGAAGGATGCCTTACAAAGAATTGAAACAGCTATCAAAAAATTAAACGAGTGAACAAGGAAGAGATTTTAGGACTTTTTGAACAATTTAACCAGCAACGTGTGTTGGTGATTGGCGATGTGATGATCGATTCTTACTACTGGGGAAAAGTAGAGCGCATTTCGCCCGAAGCACCTGTGCCGGTGGTATCTGTTCACAACAAAGAAAACCGTTTGGGAGGTGCTGCCAATGTAGCCCTCAATCTAAAAGCCTTAGGTGCAACACCTATCATGGCTTCGGTTGTTGGTGCCGATCATTATGGTCAACTTTTTCAAAGCCTTCTCACAGATTTAGATTTGTCCAACATAGGCATTTCTCCATCTATGGAAAGACCCACTACTGTGAAAACTAGGATTATTTCTAGCGGACAACAAATGATACGGGTAGATGAAGAAACAACGAAATATTTGAGCGATCAAGAAGAAACAGATTTGCTGAAACGCATCAACCACATACTGGATCACGACAAAATTGATGTCATCATATTTGAAGATTACAACAAAGGCGTGTTGACCAAAAATCTTATTAAGACTATTGTTGACAAAGCAAACAGCATGGGAATACCTACCACTGTTGACCCAAAAAACAAGCACTTTTTTACCTACAAAAACGTCACTTTATTTAAACCCAACTTAAAAGAACTAAAAGAAGGGCTCAAAAAAGACTTTGACAAATCTGACACGCAAGCGCTAGAAAATTCAGTGGCCGAACTACACCAACGATTGAATCATAAAATATCATTGATTACGCTTTCAGAGCTAGGTGTTTATGTTAATGATGGCAACAGCAGCCACATACCTGCACATATTCGCAACATATCCGATGTTTCGGGTGCTGGAGACAGTGTGATAAGTGTTGCCTCTTTGTGTTTGGCGTGTCAAACGCCTACGGTGTTTATGGCTGCCTTGTCTAATCTTGCTGGTGGTTTAGTGTGTGAAAAAATTGGCGTCGTGCCTATCGATAAAAACTTATTACTTACAGAAGCTCTCAAATTAAGCGAAACGTATGTCTCTTAATATTATTCGCGAACAAATAAACATCATCCTTTACGACAGTAAAGAAGTAGCATTGAAAATTTTTAAGTACCTCAATATTTTTGTTTCCATTGCCGCATTTTTTACCATTATTTATTACTATGGTTTTCCGCTAAAACCAGAACAACAAGCCTTTTGCTCGTCTATCGTAAAAGGGAGTTTTGCTTTTTACGTACTGCATTACATAGCCAAGTTTGTGTATGACTTTCATCCCAAAGAGTTTTTCCAAAAAACCTGGTTTGAAGGTAGCATCATGGCTTTGCTTATCATAGAAGGTGTTTCCTACAATTTGTTTGATCACCTTTTGCTGGCCAGTTTGTTTCAACAATTTGGCTTGACAAGTTTTTCTGACCTATCCAATGTTTTTATCCAGATCTACTTTTTTGTAGTCGTGGTGGTAGAGATTAGTAAAACGGCCATCATATTCCCAAAGGTAAAGCTGCACCCGTCTAATGTGTTTATGATTACCTTTTTGATGTTAATTCTCGGAGGCGCAGGATTACTCATGCTTCCCGAGATGAGCGTTTCGGGCAATGGCATGGCTTTTTTGGATGCCATATTCACCTCTACGAGCGCTACCTGTGTTACAGGACTAATTGTAGAAGATACCGCTACTTTTTTCACGTTTAAAGGGCATATGGTGCTGGCTATTCTCATAAAGCTTGGTGGATTAAACATTGTTGCTTTTGGTACGTTTATGGCCTTGTTTTCGCGTTTAGGCTTGGGTGTGAAACACCATGGAGTAATTGAAGATTTTGTAAACCGTGACTCCTTATTATCCTCTAAGGGAATGTTTGGTAAAATTGTATTTATCTCTTTGTTTATTGAATTAATTGGTACGCTGCTCATCTTCTCTTTGTGGGACTCATCCATTCAATTTGAAAGCTTGGAGCAAAAGATATTTCATTCGTTTTTTCACTCGATTTCAGCTTTCAACAATGCAGGTTTCTCTACGTTTACCAACGGACTGAACAATCCATTACTCAATAGTGGATACTTGGTGCATGTGGTTATTGGAGTGCTCATTGTTTTTGGCTCCATTGGATTTACCTCTTTGTTAGACATTTTCAGTCGATCACGACTACAACTGAGGTTAAAACAGCCTTGGAGAAACTGGTCTATTGGCACCAAAATTTCGGTGTACACCACTACTTTTCTTTTGATACTTGGTGCTGTGTCCTTTTTTCTGATTGAAAAAAACGGAGCTTTTGCTTCCCTCAACACTTTTGAGTCTATAGTAACGGCTTTTTTCACATCCATTACTACGCGTTCTGCTGGGTTCAGTACGCTCGATTTCAACGACTTGTCTTATGCCTCTTTAGTGTTGGTTATTTTCTTAATGTTTGTGGGTGCTTCGAGCAGTTCTACGGGTGGTGGTATCAAAACTAGCTCTTTTTTTATCATTGTTGCCAGTGCCTTGGCTACCATCAAAAATCAAAAACAAATCTCGTTTGCCAAACGCAACATCCCTGTAGATTTAGTGAACAAAGCCTTGTCAATTTTTATTTTCTCTTTTGGTGGCATCACCATTTTTACGTTTTTTCTGTGCATCTCCGAAATGGAATCACTCAAAGATGGAACGATGACCATTATGGATGTTTTTTTCGAAGAGGTTTCCGCGTTTAGTACCGTTGGCCTTTCTTTGGGCATTACTTCCAAACTAAGTGCCTGTGGCAAAATATTGGTTATGGTGAGTATGTTCATTGGCCGTATTGGAACACTTACCCTTGCTTTTGCCTTGAGCAAATCAAGTATTTCTAGAAACTACAAATACCCTCGTGGACATTTGATGGTGGGATAATCACTAATAAATATAAATTAACACCTTATGAACCAGGTTGGTGATTAATCGTGAATGCGAAACCCAGCATCTCCAAAACTCATTTCGAGAGAACCTATTTACTTGTTTTTACATATTAAAAAGATATGGCTTTAGTAGATCTAACTAAGAAAACATGAAAACAGTATTCTTAAAAATAGATGATTTAAATTTTGAAGAAACAGAATCTGGTCTAGTTAAATCAGACTCCATGTCGGTCTTGGAAGAAATTTGGGTACCTATCAAAGTAAAGGCAAATTAGAAGGTTTTATTAATGAGTACATTGTTTCTTCTAAATCAAATAAACACTCCTAATATTGGACTTTAATCAGACTCATGGCTTTGATACTCTTCTATGTTTTTTGGTCTTATCAAAATATTTCCTAACTGAGCAATTACCTCTGTCGTTGGATTTTCAAGCCTTATATCAACTCCCTTTTTTTTAACAATCAGCACATTTTTTTTCTTATTGAATATTATTTTCCCAGGAGTAGGTTCTACCAACCAACTACCCTTATGTGCTATTCCATATTTGTTTCCTTTTCTTACAATAACGCAACCTGCAACCATGTGCATATTGTCAAAAACACCAGGGACATTAACGGTACATTGATGCGTAGTGCAATTGAGCCATGCTTGTCCGTCTTTTGTTGTTACCAAGATTGAATTATCTTCCAAAAACTCGTAAGTAATAACGGGTTCTTGGTACAACTCTTTACCAAGTACTGAATACAATTTCCAAGTTTTATCTTTTTTGGCAATAACATACCCCCCATTCTTCACGTATTCAATTTTTGTGTATTCTACTGGCAAAGCAATGTTAGTGACGTAATGATCTACTAAACCAAATAAA
>JBLIDJ010000076.1:0-12680 GCA_047634195.1 Flavobacteriales bacterium | reverse complement strand
ACAATTAACTTGTATGCTTTCCCCCCCCCCGTTTCCCAACACAGACTCCCTGCGCTTAACGCTCACCTCATTCAACATTAATCATTCATAATTCAACATTATGAATATCATTCAACGAACTAACTGCAACGATTCATGGATGCTAAACACATAGTCACCCACTTTTTCTGCGCTCGAAAATAAATTGTGGTAGATAACCCCACTTTTTACATTGGCGTCGCCTTGGTTGAGGTTTTGTAGGTAGTCACTCTTCAGCTCATTTCTCAAGGCATTAATTTTTGTTTCAATGCTTATTGCTGCTTCAAGCGAGTGTTTTTTGTCCATGTTGTTTATACGCAGTACCATCAACTCAAACGCTTCGTCTAGCAAGTCGTACATCGCAAAAAGGTTGTTGCGCTGCTCTGGCGTAAACCAGAGCTTCTGTTCGTTTTTGCGTTCTATGTCTACCGACATCTGATAAAAAACATCGCCTACACTCTCCAAATCGTTGGTGACAGACAACATGTTGCGCATGGCCGTAGAACTATTCTGGCTCAACTCTGCCGATGTTACTTTCAATAAATAATTGGTGATTTCTACCTCCATGAGGTCGGTAGTTTCTTCGTAGCGGTTTATCTTTTTGAGCAGTACTTTTGAATTTTTAGACCCTGGCGAAAGCAATAATTCCCGTGAAATAGTGGACATCTTTTGCACCAATAAACCAAAACGCAAGAGCTCTTTTTTTACTTCCAGCAAACCTAGTTCGGGTGTGTTCACAAAATGGGAGTGAATGTATTCCAGCTTAAAAAGCTCATCTTCACCGGCTTTGTTAGCCACCATTCTACTTGATATTTTAATCAAAAATGGGATAAAGGAGTAAAGCAATATCGTGTTGGTGATGTTAAACAAGGTGTGAAACAAAGCGAGTTGTAGCTCGTCATAATTGGTGGCAATAGGAAAATCACCACTGGAGAAAAGCTGACTTAGGGCATCCCATGTAGTTTTTACAAAATCGATAAACCACGGGAAAATCAAGATCATCCAGAGTACACCAATCAAGTTAAAAAGCAAATGCACACGCGCCGCTCGTTTGGCATGTACATTGGCCACAATGGCCGCAATGTTGGCAGTAACGGTCGTGCCGATGTTTTCTCCGAGCACCATGGCTGCCGCAATGTCAAAGGTGATCACGTCGTTGAATAGCAAAGTGAGCGTAAGCACCATAGCCGCACTAGAGCTTTGGACAATAAGGGTGATAACAGCACCTACAAAAACAAATAAGATGGTGCTGAGGTAGCCAGCATATATGTATGATTTTAAAAACGAAAAGGCTTCTGGATATTGATTTAAATCGGGGACAGATTCTTTTAAGGCAGATAAACCCATAAACAACAAAGCAAAACCAATGAAGGTTTCACCAATAGATTTCAGTCTGTTATTGTTGCTAAATAATAGAGGCAGGCCCACCGCTAATAAAGGAAGCGAAATAGTAGAGATTGAAATCTTGCCAAACCCAAAAACGGCTATGAGCCATGCTGTAAAGGTTGTGCCTATGTTGGCACCCATAATCACGCCAATAGACTCGGAAAGAGACAGTAAACCAGCATTCACAAAACTGATGGTCATGACGGTAGTTGCCGACGATGATTGAATAATGGCAGTGACTAAAAAACCGGTTAAAATCCCGAAAAATCGGGTGCGGGTCATGGAGCTCAATATCTGACGTAGCTTGCTGCCGGCTACTTTCTGTATGCCCTCACTCATGACCTTCATGCCATAAATAAAGAACCCTAAAGAGCCAATTAAAGAGAGTACGTCAAAAAAGCCATAAGACATAATGAGTCACAATTTGGTGGACTAAAATAAACACTAACGTATTTAAAAAACTGGATTTGATGTTATGAATTTGTTAATTCAAGTATTTAGCAACAATCGGCATTCTTCTTCCCATGCCAAATGCTTTTTTTGAAACCCTTAAGATAGGAGGCGTTTGAAAACGCTTGTACTCGTTTATGTTCACGAGTTTTAATACTTTATCCACTATCAAAGGGTCGTATCCTGCTTTTTTTATGCTGTCAGGGCTTTGCTGTAGCTCAATGTACATTTTTAAAATAGCATCGAGCACATCGTAGTCTGGCAAGGAGTCACTGTCTAGTTGGTCGGGTCTTAGTTCTGCCGAAGGGGGTTTAACAATAGAGTTGACAGGAATAATTTCTTCGTTTCTATTCATGTATTTGGCCAGTTCCCAAACAGCTGTTTTGTACACATCGCCCAAAACCGCCAATCCACCACACATGTCGCCGTACAAGGTGCCGTAGCCAACAGCTGCTTCGCTTTTGTTGCTGGTATTGAGCACAATGTGACCAAACTTGTTGGACAAAGTCATGAGGTAACTTCCTCTAATGCGCGCTTGTAAATTTTCTTCGGCCAAGCCAAACGAGGTGTTTTTAAAAGGCTCTTCCAGCTCCTTCATAAAAGACTGGAAAACTTGTTGAACAGGTAAAGTAAACGTGGGAGAGCCTAAGTTTTTTGCCAACTGCTCGGCATCGTCTATGGAGTGGTCGCTCGAAAACTGAGAAGGCATTAACACACCCAACACATTTTTGGCCCCCAGTGCTTCAGCTGCCAAAGCAAACGTAAGCGCAGAGTCTATGCCTCCTGAAAGGCCTACCATGGCTTTGGTAAAACCTAGTTTCGAGAAATAATCTTTGATACCTAATACCAATGCTTGGTGAATGAGCGCAATGCCAGAACGAGCTTGTGTGTGTGCAATAGGATTAGCTTCCTGCAATGTTACGTAAGACATATCTTCTTCAAACGCATGGCACGACGCTATGACTTCCCCTTGGGCATTTAAGGCCATGGAGTTGCCATCAAAAATCAATTCTGTTTGCGCACCTACATGGTTTACATAAACCAAGGGCAATTGAAATTGGTTTATGTTTTCTTTCAGCACAGCAAGTCTTTCTACCTGTTGTGAAACATGAAACGGTGAAGCGGCAATGTTGATCATGAAATCTGGTTTTTCATGAATCAATTGTGTCATCGGTTCTCTTTTGTAGATGGTGTTCGATTTCACATTCCATAAATCTTCACAAATAGTCAAGGCAATTTTTTTGCCTTTATACTGAATGCACGAAAATTCTTCGGCAGGCTCAAAATAGCGGTATTCGTCAAAAACATCGTAGGTAGGCAATAGCCCTTTGTGATGCACCGATTGAATAACTCCGTCGCATAAAAATGCGGCCGAATTGTGCAGTCGTTTTCCTTTTGCTTGTGTGTTTTTTGTGGGCAAACCTATGACAGCAGCAATGCCTTGGCAATGGGTAGCAATGTTGGCTACTTCGGAAAAGCAGGTTTCAATAAAATGATCGAACTCTAAAAAATCACGGGGTGGATAACCACTAATAGCAAGCTCAGCAAAAACGACGATGTCGGCATCGTGTGCTTTTGCTTTCTCTATCGCATCGACAATCTTCTTGGCATTTTGCTTGAAATTGCCAATATGATAATTTAACTGTGCTAGTGCTATTTTCATGGTACAAAAAAGCCCAGAGTCAACTGGGCTTGATTAAAAGTTAAAATCCTATTAAAAGAAAATCCCTAAGTTCAATGCGAAGTAATTGTTGGTAGCACTTCTTTGCTTAGAAGAAGATTCAATTTCGTCTGTGCTGTCGTCAACTTTCACATTTCCATCAGTATCAAGTTCAGGAACTGATCCATTCAAGATATTGCTAAATCCGTTGTTAAAAGTCAATCCAACTTGAATAGCCGTGTTTCCACTAATGTTGTATTCGATACCTGCTCCAATAACCAATGCGGTACGAAATAATTTAATATCGTCCGAAATATCAACTTCCTTATCTGTTAGTGTTTGACCATTTCCGTATTTAGTTTCGGTATCTTGGGTAGCTTTAATGTTGATGTCTAAACCAAGTCCAAACTGACCATAATAGGTAATGTACCCTATCTCATTGGTTCTTAGCTTTAAAGTCAATGGAATAGAAATGTATTTTAAGTTATAATCCGCTTCAGTAATTGCAGCAAAATTATTGCTACGATCAGTGTCAGGAAAAGCTCTGTCGGCATAACGCAAAGTACCTGAGGTAGAGTTGATAAGCAAACCGGTAGAAAAAGCATAATTTTCTCCAAAAGAATAATCGCCCAACAAACCATAGCTAAAACCAAAACCATTGGCAGACTTTTCAATAGCCTCAACATCTGGTTTAAACACATTTAGGGTAGGGAATAAAGTTAAGCCCAAACGCAATTTTTTGTCTTGTGCAAAAATACTGGTGCTAATTACAGCAAGAGTCAATAAAAGCAATGCTTTCTTTTTCATAGTTTTACTCGATTTTTCGTTTCTCAAAAATAGTTAAAATTTTATATGTATATACGTAGTTTCATAGCTTGTTTTGTTGGATTGTTCATTTTAGGTTGCCAAGAAAACAATAGGCTGCATGTAGACCCGATGAACCAAGGAGAAGGAATCAATATTCTTCACCTCGACACCTTGTTGTTTCGTGCTGCCGACACTACAGCCGCTAGCTTGTTTGCTAAGCTAAACCAAAACGACATGCAGTTGTTGCAGGTGTATGTAGAAGAAATAATGAAGGTGAGCGCCCTCGACGATCCTTACATGTGGGATAAACTACAAGGGTTTTTAACTGACCAATATTGGAATGCGTTGCAATCCGACATCGATTCCATCTTTTATCCATTCGATAAATACCAAGAATCTTTCAGTAGTGCATTGAATTATTACCAATATCATTTCCCGACAGAAGAAGCACCCATCATATTTACCTACAATTCTGGGTACAATTTTGGTGTATTTCCGCTAGAAAACGCCATTGGAGTTGGATTGGAGTGGTATGTAGGGCCAGAAAACAAAACCGTGAAGCAATTGCCTTACGACATGTTCCCTAATTATGTGAAACAAAACATGCAACCTAAGTACATGGCTGTAGAAGCTATCAAAGGTTGGTTGCAAGTAAAAAACTTCGAAGACCGACTCTTGAATGCCAACTTTTTGGAAAACATGATTTATTACGGAAAAGTGATGTATTTGCTTGATGCTTGTTTTCCTTACGAAACCGATGCTATAAAAATGGGATATGAAACCGATGACATAACATGGGTAAACGCCAATGCTGAAAACATTTGGGCCTATGTGGTACAAGAAAACATGCTGTTCGACAAAACGAAAAAAAGAATTAATCAGTGGTTTTTGGATGCGCCTTTTACTGCTGGTTTGCCACAAGAATCACCGGCTAAAGTAGGGGTGTGGCTTGGCTGGAAAATGGTAAAGCAATACATGCAAAAACATGAGGAAGTACCCGTGGAGGAGCTCATGCAAGTGCAAACCGAAGACATATTGAAAAACTTTAAATCAAAAAAAATATAAGTAATGAGTGAAGTGAAAAAAGTATCTGAGATTACCTTTAAAGTATCCTTAGATGAAAACAACATTCCTATAAAAATTGATTGGAACGCAACCGATAATGAAAAAGAAAGCAACTGCAAAGCAGTTTTGATTTCCTTGTGGGACGAGCAAGAACAAAACACCATGCGCATTGACCTTTGGAACAAAGACATGCAAATTGATGAGATGAAAAAGTTTTTCCACCAAAGTTTAGTCACCATGGCCGACACCTTTGAGCGTGCTACCGGCGAAGATAAAATAGTAGGTGATATGCGTGATTTTTGTGATCACTTTGCTGAGAAAATGAAAATCCTTACTCCCAATTCTGACAACTAGGGTCTGGTGAAAAAGGAAGGTGTCAACTCAACGCTAATCAACGGATTTTTTTCCCTTTAAAAAACTAGAAATCAGCTTAAGCTAATTTCTGCGGTTTAAATCTTTCACTTTGTTCGATGGCATCCATAACAAGTTTAAGGATGTCATCGCTTTTTGCATCATAGTCAATTTTCAAAGGCGCTTTAAATTGCATGGTCAACTTAGTGTTGCGTCGTTTTATGCGCAATCCTTTTTTGTCGAAAGCCTTATCGAAACCATCCAGTACAATAGGCACTACAATAGGTTTGTATTTTTTGATAACATGTGAAGTTCCTCTACGACCTTTTACAAAAGGAGTAGTAGTACCCTGTGGGAAAGTGATAACCCAACCATGATCGATGGCCATTCCTATTTTGGAAATATCTTTTAAGTCAACTTGTCGGTTCACATCTTGACCCGCTTCACGCCAAGTTCGTTTAATGGAAACAGAACCCGCATGCTCAAACATTTTTGGTAAAATCCCTTTTCTCATCGTTTCCAAAGCTGCGATGAAATAAATGTTAAGCCTTGGGTTCAATAAATAAGAAGATCCTTTGATAGTGTTTTTTTTTCCTTGCTTTATAGCCGAGAAAACTTGATACATCATCGCTACTTCAGCGAAGTATGTTTGATGGTTTGATACAAATAGAACACCCCTGTCAGGTAGGTTTTCTAAGTTTTCGGTACCACTAATAATGGTCTTATTGGTTCTAGTAAATCGCCAGTGCGATAAAGAACCAAAGATTACAATCATCAATCGTTTCAATAGATAACTGTTACCAAAAGCATCGGCATCAGAAAAGAATCCTCTTTTTTTCATAACTAGGATTTATACAATGGATTGGTTCGTTCAATTAAATTAAGAATTTCATTTCTCCCCAAATTACCTTCCGCAGAAGTAGTAATAATGTCAGGAAGAAATTCCCACTCTTTCAGCA
Organism: Flavobacteriales bacterium; assembly: GCA_047634195.1. Taxonomy (GTDB): domain Bacteria; phylum Bacteroidota; class Bacteroidia; order Flavobacteriales_D; family Luteibaculaceae; genus JBLIDJ01. The sequence goes on along the minus strand of JBLIDJ010000076.1, from coordinate 5,984 downwards.
TTTCTTTTTTGTAAGCTTGAAGGTTTTTGCTCAGTTGACCACTGTTTAGTTTGTCAATTTTGGTGAAAGTCATCACAAACGGAATTCCTTTGCTACCTAACCACTGCATAAATTCAAGGTCTTTTTTCTGTGGTTCTAATCGACAATCTAACAGTACAAATGCACACATCAAATTAGGTCTTTCCAAGAAATACTGTCTGATAAAAGTTTCCCAACGTGCACGATCGGTTTTAGAAACCTTTGCGTAGCCGTAGCCAGGCAAATCTACTAAGAACCAAGTTTTATCAATTAAAAAATGATTGATCAATTGTGTTTTACCGGGAGTACCAGACGTTTTAGCCAATTTTTTATGGTTGGCCAACATGTTTATCAAACTTGATTTACCAACGTTGGAGCGGCCTATAAATGCATATTCCGGAAGCGTTGGCGGTGGGCAACTACTTACGTTTTTGTTACTAATAACAAACTCTGCTTCTTTTATCATGGGAATAATGCTTTTCACTTGCGAAATCTGTCGCAAGCCGGCAAAGTTAAAAAAAATTAAGAAGCAGGTATTCAGCTTTTTAAATTGCTAATTATTGACTTTTTCTGTTGAAAACTCACTCTATGTTAAAACGCTGAAACTTAGTTGTTTCAAGTGTTTGAGCAATAAATTCAAAAATTTACCGTGTGAAAGTTATCAACATGGTGGTAAAAAGTGGAATAATGTGGTAAAAAGTGGATAGTGAATTAGTACTTTTACCTAAATAATCAAAAAATAGTGATAAATCTACTCGGAGAATACGATTGTAAACTTGACGCCAAAGGACGCTTAATGTTTCCTGCTGGCCTAAAGAAGCAATTGAGCAAGTTAGCTCAAGAGGGGTTTGTTGTGAATCGTGACATTTTCGAGAAATGCCTGGTAATATATCCCATGCAGGAATGGAAAAAGGTGAGTAGCCAAGTCAATAAGCTAAATAGATTTATTAAGAAAAACGCCTTGTTTATTCGTCGGTTCAATAATGGCGCAACGCCTGTTGAGTTAGATTCATCAGGAAGATTGTTGGTGCCAAAGCCCTTAATTGACACCATTGAGATTGCGAAAGACGTGAAAGTAATAGGTAATGGCGAACGCATAGAGATTTGGAGTAAGCAGTCATACGAAAGTATGTTGAACGAGGAAGTAGATTTTGCGGCGTTGTCGGAAGATGTGATGGGAGATTTTAATACGGAAGCCAATGAGCAATGAATATCATAAGTCGGTTTTATTAGAATCAAGTGTAGATGCCTTGAATATAAACCCAAATGGGGTTTATGTTGATTTAACTTTTGGAGGTGGAGGGCACTCAAAAGAAATATTGAGTAGGCTTGATAAAGGAAAGTTGTTTGCATTTGATCAAGATCAAGATGCGCTTAAAAACACGATTGATGATGAACGATTTACGCTTATCAGTCAAAATTTCAGGTTCCTGAAAAATCATTTGCGCATGCTGGGCATCAAGGAAGTGGATGGCATCTTAGGTGATTTAGGTGTTTCTTCTCATCAGTTTGACATACCCGACAGAGGATTTTCTATTCGGTTTGATGCCGATTTGGATATGCGCATGAATCAGTTGTCTCCTTTGACAGCAAAAAAGATACTGAACACCTACGATGAAAACGATCTTAAAAAACTCTTTTTCGTTTTTGGTGACTTGCGAAATTCAGGGAAAATAGCACGAACGATTATCCAGAGTAGAGCAGAGAAAAAAATTAATAGAGTAGATGAGCTCAAAGAAATTTTAAAACATTTTGCTCCACCACACAAGTGGAATAGTTTTTTGGCTAAAGTTTTTCAAGCACTTAGGATAGAAGTGAACGAAGAAGTGAAAGTACTGGAGGAGATGTTGTTGCAGACCGGTGAAATTTTAAAACCAGACGGGCGATTAGTGGTGATATCATATCATTCTATTGAAGACAGGTTGGTGAAGAATTATATGAGAAGTGGGAATTTGTCGGGAGAAGTGGAGAAAGATTTTTATGGAAACGCATTAAGGCCTTTTAAACCACACAAAGGAATGCCTGTAATGCCAGATGCAGAAGAGCTAGCGGTAAATAATAGAGCAAGAAGTGCACGGATGCGCATTGCAGATAGATTGTGAGTACTATGAATAAACCAAAACAAGAAACCAACAAAGTTGCTGGATCGGCAAAAGACACTGGTAAAAAAATGCTTGGTGGTTTGTTTATGTTATTGAGCGGAAGGTGGATGTCGAGAGACTACATTTTTAAAAACCTTTCCTTCATTTTGTACTTGGTGATGTTGTTGCTTATGTACATCGCATATGGGTACGAAGCAGAGAGAACAGTGAGGAAGTTGTATAAAGTAGATGCAGAGTTGAAAGAACTGAAATCGGAATATACCACCACGTTTTCAAAATTGGAGGTAGTGAAACAGCAAAGTACAGTTGCTGAAAACATAAAAGAGTTGGGTTTAAAAGAATCATTGGTTCCCCCAAAGAAGATAGCATTGACAGAAAAAGAAAAAAAGGAATACGAAAATTAATCAATGAAACAACGAAATGACATAGAGTGGCGGTTGTATCTCCTTTTTGGGGTGGTATTGCTTGTGTCTTTCGGGATTGTTGCAAAAGTATTTTTCATTCAATTTTTCGCGCCCGAAGATTGGAAACAAAGGGCCGATAATCAAGCCACAGAATTGAGGGAAATTAAAGCGGTGAGAGGAAATATTTTTGCTACCGATGGAAGTTTGTTGGCAACCTCAGTGCCTGTGTATGAAATACGCATGGACTTGAAGGCTGATGCATTGACCGACAAAATATTTCACGAACATTTAGATTCGCTTTCTTACCTATTCTCCAACTTGTTTAAGGATAGAACACAAGCAGAGTATGCTGCCCTTATGGTTGGTGCACGTAAAATGGGTCGTCGTTTTCAGTTGATAAAATCAAGGGTAGATTACAACGATTTGCAAGTGGTTAAGCAATTTCCATTAGTGAAAAAAGGACGTTACAAGAGTGGTGTTATTTTCTTGAAAAGCGAAGTGCGCAAAAGACCATTTGGCATTTTAGCAGCTAGAACCATTGGTTACGAGAGAGAAGATGTACAGCCTGTAGGTTTAGAAGGAGCATACACCAGTTTGTTGGGTGGAATAAGCGGCATGCGCTTAGAAAAACGATTGACAGGTGGTGTTTGGATGCCCCTAAGCGATGACAACCAAGTAGACCCTGTTGACGGGAAAGATATTTACACCACCATTGATGTCAACATTCAAGATGTGGCAGAAAATGCTTTGATGGATCAATTGAAGAACCAAAATGCAGATCACGGCTGTGTGGTGGTTATGGAGGTGGAAACAGGTCACATAAAAGCAATTGCCAACCTGAGTAAGAGGGATGAGAACTATTTCGAATTTTACAATTATGCGATAGGCGAAGCCACAGAGCCGGGGTCAACCTTTAAGCTTCCTATTTTAATGGCTGCCATTGAAGAAGGTCGAGTTGACATTACCGACAGCGTGAATACAGGGAATGGTCAACATCGTTTTTATGATTTAATCATGCGTGATTCGAATGATAAAGGATATGGCAAAATAACCTTAAAACAAGCTTTTGAAGTTTCATCCAATGTGGGTGTGAGCAAAATAGTGTACGATGCTTTTTCAAAAGAACCACAACGATTAATTGATCGTTTGAATTCGATGGGGCTTAACGAGAAATTGGGCATAAAAATAAAAGGAGAAGGAGCACCAAAAATAAAAGACGTAAAAGACAAATCATGGTCAGGCGTTTCTTTGCCTTGGATGTCTATTGGGTACGAAGTATTACAAACACCCTTGCAAACACTCACGTTTTACAACGCTGTTGCCAATAAAGGAGTCATGGTTCAGCCGCAATTTGTAAAAGGATATTTGTCAAAAGGGGAGTTTGTATCTATTCCAAGTAACGTGCTCAACCGATCTATTTGCTCTAAAGAAACCATCAGCAAAGCAAAGCTAATGCTTGAAGGAGTGGTGAGTAATGGTACCGCACGAAACTTAAGAGGGGCTAATTATTCCATTGCTGGAAAAACGGGAACAGCACAAATAGCGAACGATAAATACGGGTACAGAAACTACGATTCAGACGTAAGTTATCAAGCCTCATTTGTTGGGTATTTCCCAGCCGACAAACCAAAGTACAGTTGCATAGTAGTTATTAATGGTCCTACCAAAGATATTTATGGCGCCACTGCTACTGGCCCAATATTTAAGGAAATAGCCGATAAGATTTATGCAACAAGTTTGGAGATGCATCAATCAGTTCATGCAGGTAAGGCAATATTGGCAGTGCGACCACCATTTTCAAAACATGGTCATTATAAAGATTTGTCTTCGGTGTTTAACACGCTTGGTGTAACAACCGATGATCAGTCGCAAGGAAACGAATGGGTAGTGACTATCACAAAATCCGACAAAGTGGAGTTGCACCCTAGAAAAATAGATATGCTCAACAAGCAGGTGCCAAATGTGGTAGGAATGGTATTGATGGACGCTTTGTATTTGTTGGAAAACCAAGGACTTATTGTTCAAACGAGTGGAAGAGGTATTGTATCTAAGCAAAGTATTTTGCCTGGTACGAATATCATTAATGGAAGAAGTATTTTAATAGAATTGGCCTCATGAGTAGACTGAAAGACATATTGTATGAAGTTAGAATACTTGATGTTGTTGGAGATACCAGCATTGCGGTCAAGTCTATGCAATTTGATTCAAGAGAAGTTAACGCAGGAGCAGCATTTGTTGCCTTGAACGGAACGGTAGTAGACGGGCATGAATTTATTGACAAAGCACTAGCGCTAGGCGCAACAACCATTGTTTGCGAAAAATTACCTGAACACTTAAAAGAAGGTGTGACTTATGTTACCGTAAGATCTTCTCATGAAGCACTAGGCATCATGGCTAGTAACTTTTACGATAGGCCATCTACCAAATTGAAATTGGTAGGAATTACTGGAACAAACGGGAAAACCACTACAGCAACTATTCTGTACCATACGTTCACCAAGTTAGGACATAAAGTAGGCCTTATTTCTACGGTTGAAAATATTGTTGGAGACACTAAAATTCCTTCTACCCATACTACACCAGACCCAGTAACATTAAACAAGTTGTTGAGCGAAATGGTGGAGCAAGATTGCTCACACTGTTTTATGGAAGTTAGCTCACATGCAGTAGTGCAAGGCCGAATAGACGGCTTGGAATTTTGCGGAGGAGTTTTCACCAACATCACACACGAACACTTAGATTACCACGGAACATTTGATGGGTACATAGCAGCCAAAAAAATGTTTTTTGACAAATTACCTAAACATGCCTTTGCATTAGTCAACAACGATGATCCTCGCGGAAGTGTCATGGTTCAAAATACAAAAGCAAAAGCATACACTTTTGGCTTAAAAGGCATGGCTGATTTTAAAACCAAGATCCTTGAAAATGTGTTCACAGGATTGGTGCTTAATATCGACGGTGATGAACTGTACAGTCAGCTTTTAGGGAAATTCAACGCCTACAATGTATTGGGAGTCTTTGCCGTAGCGAAGTTGTTGAACGAAGAACACCTCGAAATATTAACAGCTATCAGCATGATAGATTCTGTGGAAGGTCGTTTTCAAGCTTTCAATTCTAAGACAGGCGTGATAGGAATAGTAGATTATGCTCACACACCTGACGCGCTCAAAAATGTGTTGCAAACCATACAAGAAATTAGAACGGGCAACGAAACCGTGATTACCATTGCAGGTTGTGGTGGAGATAGAGACAAAGCAAAAAGACCACAAATGGCCAGTATTGCTTGCGAATATTCCGATAAGGTAATTTTCACATCAGACAACCCTAGGACAGAAGACCCTAGAGCTATTTTGGAAGATATGAAAGTAGGTGTGCCTGCGCAACATTTCAAAAAGTATGTGGTGATTGAAGACCGTGCCGAAGCCATAAAAATGGCTTGCTCTATGCTTTGCCGGGC
>JBLIDJ010000075.1:0-12949 GCA_047634195.1 Flavobacteriales bacterium | reverse complement strand
GAAAAATATATGTTGGTTTTGGAAATTATGGTGAAATAACAGGAGTTAGCCAACGAGTCGGGAGACTCGCTGGAACGGACATTGTGGCAACTAGCTGGAGCGGAGAGATTATTCTACAAGAGCTTAAATTTATTACAGCATTATACAAGCACTTGTGTGAAAACAAATAAATAGTTTACTTAAAAACTGTACATGATATCGGAAAAGATTATTGTAATTATAGATGACATTCTTCAAAAATTAAAAGAAGAAGTTGCGGATAAATATAAATCTAATGAGTCGAATTCAATCGTGAAATCAAGGTGTCTTAATGAGTTAAAGTCTGAGGTGCAGTCAAAAAACAGATTCAATCAAATTCCAGAAAGAATAATACGCAGTACATTAGATCTAGGTATTATGGCATTTAAAGATTTTGAAAACTCACCATGTGAAGTAGCGATTAATAAATTAAGTCAAGTTTTTTATGAAAATATTAGTGGTTATTTAAATATTGTTCCTTTAGGCGATGAGCTTGGAAAGGAAGAACCTTTTTAATCAAAAGAATCCCCGCTTCGCAGGACTTCCTATTCCTGAGCTACAAAAGAATAGCATCTTTAACCCGTTTTAAAAACCTATTGCTGCAATAAAATTACCAAATAAGAAGAAACCAAGTTTATTCTTTCCCTAACAAATCTTCAGCGCATTCGCTGCTTCAATAGGGTTTTCTGCACCAAAAACAGAACTACCAGCTACCAATACATCGGCACCAGCATCTATCAATTTTCGAGCATTAGCATTGGTTACACCACCATCAATTTCTATGAGGGCGCTAGAACCATTTGCGGTAATCATCGCTTTTAGTCTGCGTACTTTATCGTAGGTGTTCTCAATAAATTTTTGCCCTCCAAAACCAGGGTTTACCGACATGACACAGACTAAATCAATATCCTGAATAACTTCTTCAAGGGTGCTCAAAGAGGTATGTGGGTTGATGGCTACACCAGCTTTCATACCAGCAGCTTTGATGGCTTGAAGCGTTCTGTGCAAATGGTTACAAGCTTCGACATGAACAGTCAAAATATCAGCTCCAGCATTTTTGAAATCATGGATGTATCTATCCGGGTCAACAATCATCAAATGAACGTCGAATGGCTTTTTAGCCAAAGGCTTTAACGATTTCATGACAGGAATACCAAATGATATGTTAGGAACAAACATTCCATCCATTACGTCAATGTGGTACCAATCGGCATTGGAATCATTAATAATATCTGCTGCTTCATGTAAACGAGCAAAATCTGCGGCAAGGATAGAAGGGGCTATTAAATGACTCATGAATTATTTTTTGTAAAAGTACTATATGTATGTAATGCCAGACAAAAATAAAGGGAACTATTCGCTCAACCGCTATGGTATTAAAACCATAATCTTATTTTTTAATAATCCATTCACTTACTTCAAATTCCCCTTGCTTAATTTTCACCAAATAAGTACCGATTGGCAAAAATTGGATATCGATAGGAGCTGTGCTTGAAATTTGAGTATTCAAAATTTGTTTACCGTATTGGTCATACAGAGTGAAGAAGGCATTATTAGCAAGTCCTTTCACGTGAATGAAATCACTTGTTGGGTTTGGATATACATTAATATCCACCAACTGGTTTTTGTCAATGCTAACAGTAGAGGCAAGTACCGTATTTTTATCCATGTAAATATCATCGCCACCAGTATTACTGCTGTTGTTGCTTGCATTGACCACAGTACTAAATGTGATAGCACCAACTTCAGTTATTGGAGCAGTCCATTGTAGTGTCCAAGATGCAGTCATACTGCTAAAACTTGTTCCTGAGCCTTGATGAGTAGCATTCTTGTTTGAAAGTACTTTAGATTTAGTATCCAAGTTAACGAATGTTCCTTGTTTATCACCAACGCTATTTTCTGCACTTATCTCATAGCCATATTTTACCTTATTAGCCTTCGATAAAGTGATAGTTACTTGGTATACTGCTCCTGGAACATAACCAGTAGAGGGAATATCAGAGCTAATCATTCCTGCAGAATTACTAAATCCACCACCATGACACCCACCACCTGAACCGCAGGTTTTGGTTTCACTTACACTACCTGTAAACCCACCAGGAGATCCACTAGTTCGTGCTGTTACAGTAGGTTGTATTAGAAATGACCCTAGCCAAACAAGGGCAGTGATGCTTAATGTGATAAATAATTTCATAATATTTTACTTTTATTTTACTTTTTTTAATCCGAAGGTAAATCCGGCTACGATGTTAAATTCAGCAAAGGCAAATTGCTGTTTTCCACGAATTTCTTCGCTAATATATACATCTATTAGTTTAATAGCACCAACTCGTCCAGTAGATTGTAAGAAAAAAGAACCTCCAATGTTTAAACGAACAGATAGGTTGGTTGAAATGCCTGCCCCAGCAGGTCTTAAAAACGCCCGAAATTGTTCTCCATCAAGCACTGCGTCTGTCCAAGGTAGCACAGGGCCTAAACCAGCACCTACAATGGCATCTAAACTTATTTTTTTGTTTTGAGTAGCGATTAATGGAAGAGAATAGTCGTAATTGATTCTTACATAGTTTAATCCATCGGTATGTTCCAAATGGAAAAATCTGTTTGTTAGGAAGATAGGCTCTTGATCGTAATGTATTGTTTCCCCATTTTTTACATAATCACCATCAACATTTACTGTTTGTTGGTGGTTAAGCCTATATTTTAGGTGATCCCAACCCATAGAAATACTTGCTCGCTCGCTGATGTAATATCCTGCTCTAAAGTTAAACTGAGGAATGGTCAGTTTAAGGATGTTGAGATAAATATTGGGATCAAATGATTCAGGGTCATCATCAGCCTTTACGTCATAAGCTGTAAAATCATACCCTCTACCTTTTACCGAAATATCGGAAGTAGTGTACATAGAACGATTGTACCCCCAGAAAACGTAAAATTTACCCAAGTTACTTTTCCCTTGTGGCGGAGGGATAAGGGTAGCGTTTTGAGCTAAAATAGGGGAAGTAAAACCAATAAAAATAAAGGCTAAAGCAAAAAGATGTCGCATGTTAAAATAATTCAAATTGAATGGTAGTTCCTTTTTTTATCTCGTACTTATCGCAAAAGCCACCAATAACTTCCACTACGAACTTAGCAGGGCCTTCGCTTGGCAAAGTCAATTCCGAAAGGGGAGTGGTTTGTTTTTGAATGCTCACTACTTTCTTGTCGGCATCAACATAAATGATGTCTAAAGGAATGTAGGTGTTTTTCATGTAAAAGTTCTGGATTTCAAGCCTGTCCATCAAAAATATCATACCTCTATTTTCAGGCATCGATTTACGATACATTAAGCCTCGTGCTCGTTGTGGGTCTGTGTCGGCTACTTCAATCTCAATGGTTATAACAGAACTGGTGTCATTGACAAACATTAAATTGCCTTCATGTCTAAATGCTATTTCACGGGTTGCACTTTTCAGGCTTCCAGCTTGTTTATTATCGCTAATAAAAGGCTTTAGAATAAACATCAACATGGCAATAATTAATATGATGACTATGCCAATTCTTTTGCTTTTATTTTTTCTCATAATCTTTTGAATATCCTTTTTTAATGAAATACAAACCAACTAATAAAGCGGGTATGCTTAATATTTGTCCCATATTTAATACCATACCATCCTCAAAAGCTACTTGATTGGCTTTTATAAACTCAATGAAAAAGCGTGACGTAAAAACTAAAGCTAAAAAGAGGCCAAATAACACGCCTGGTTTTTGTCCAACTTCTTTTTTCCAATACAGGAAATGCAGTAAACCGGCAATAAGTAGATAGCTTATTGCTTCATAAAGCTGTGCCGGGTGGCGAGGCAATAAATCTACTCGTTCGAAAACAAAAGCCCAAGGCAATTCCGTTTGTTGACCAATAATTTCGCTATTCATTAAATTTCCTGTACGAATAAAAACAGCGGCAAAAATAACGGTCAAAACAACCCGATCGAGCACCCACAATAGTGATTTGTCTATTTTTTTTGAAAACAGGTAACAAGCGACAATTATTCCAATAGCTGCACCGTGACTTGCCAATCCACCTTTCCAAATCATGAGTATTTCGGAAGGGTGAGCCAGATAATAATTTAAATCATAAAATAAGACATGCCCTAATCGTGCACCAGCAACTGTACCAATGATAACAGACATAAACAATTTGTCGAGCCATGCTTCAGGAGCATTGTCTTTTTTGAGCATATTGCCCATGATTTTGAGGCCAACAAAAAAGGATAAAGCAAATAACAGCCCATACCAATGAATGGTTATTGGGCCAACTTTAATCATGGCCGGGTCAATATTCCAGTGTATGTATAAAAATTCCATTATTGAGTGATTTTTTTATGAGAAGCACACTCGGGTGTGCCGCATACACCATAAAAATTGAGTGAATGAGAACTAATTTTGAATTGATAAATTTCTTCCACCATGCGTTGGATGTTTTGAATACGAGGGTCGCAAAACTCTAATACTTTGCCGCAATTAGTGCAAATAATATGATCGTGTTGTTTAAAACCAAATGATTTTTCAAACTGAGCTACGTTGTTACCAAATTGGTGTTTTGCCACCAAATTACTATCAACCAATAAGTCAAGAGTGTTGTATATTGTTGCTCTACTCACCCGATAGTTTTTTTCTTTCATCATAACGTATAATGACTCAACGTTAAAATGTATGTTTTGATAATAGATTTCACGAAGTATAGCATAGCGTTCTGGTGTTTTACGTAAATTTCGCTCTTGCATATACGCTGCAAACATTAGTCGAATGCGTTCAAATTGTTCTTCGTTCATTATCTGTTTATTAAAGCCGTCCAAATACTCAATTTACCATCTTCATATCGTGTCCATATTGGTCGGATAATACCGTTGTATGCACTAATATTGTTATAGTCGCCAAAAAACACTTTATCGCTAGGCACAAAAGGGCTTTCGCTTATTTTTTCATTCACAAATGTTTCACCACCGTCGCTTGAGCTCGCAAGATAGACATCTGTGCGATTATCATCATAATTTCTACGATCATAAAAAACGATGTATATGATTCCTGTGACAGGATCAACATCCATCCACGTAAAAAACTGATCTGCCTTTCCAAGGTCATCGTTTACTTTTTTTGGGTCAGACCAGGTAGATCCTTTGTCTGTACTTTTTATTAACCAGACATCTGTGTGTCCGTTTCGTTGGTCAGACCAGTTGATGTAGATGTTTCCTCGGTATTCACTTTTGCTAATATCGGCTTTGGTTATCGGCATGCCGTTGGCACGTTGTATGCCTGGTATATCGAAAGCCCAGCCACCAGTGTTATTAGCTGCAACAATATCCTTATCCATCCAGGTTTTTCCTTCGTCAAAACTTCGGTCAAAATATAGCTCGTTTTTAAAACTCCAACTCACATAAATTTCTCCATTCGGGCCAACTGTTGGTACAGCACCTTCCACCGTTTCGTCTTCATCTAAACAATCGCCTGCATATTGGTTGATGCGTATAGGCGTGTCCCATTTTTTGCCTCTTCTTTTCGATTTTGAAAATAGGATAACTGTACTGTCTTGCTCTTGGGTGCTATTGTATTTGTCAAACTGTGTCCAAGTCACATAAATGTGGTTGTTCAAATGATTAACCACGCCCCATTCTTTGTCTTGATCTTTGCTACCATTGAGTCCTATGCCAACGCCTTTGCTCCATGTTTTACCACCGTTTTTAGAATATTGGCATACGATGCGATCGAGTAGTTTGTCACTTGCCCATCCTTTCCCGTCAGGATTGGAAAGATGGAAGTAATAAATCCTTCCTTTTTTATCGGCTATCAAACAAGGATCACCATAAACACCCAATTCACTTTTCATGACTTGTTTTGTCCATGTACGACCTGTATCCGTGCTGAAATATCCGTTATTGATATTGGCAGCTGCAATAAGGTTGGAAGGTGTTTTAGGATTAATTAAAATACTAGGTTCTTCAGGTGCGCTAAAGCCTGTACCCTCATCAATTTTTATGTTGGTGTAGTTGCTTTGAGCAAAACCTGCTATCAATAAAAGGTGAAATAGGAGTGTGGCGATAATTTTATGCATGGTTTTGTTTTTTCCAGTCTCGAAAATAGGAGACAAATTGGCTTTCTCTTCCTTTTTTAAATATTTGATTGCCAAAGTCATGGCCTTTTCTAAATGTTTTTCGGTCTTCCTCTGACCATTGCATAAATTCCATGCACTCCGAAGAGCAACATCCGTGGTAGTCATCTTGACAAGGCTCGCATTGTAAAAAAAGCAAGTGACAAGCATCATTCACACAGTTGGTGTGCATATCACGAGGGTCTGCACACTGGTGACATTTGCTAATGACATCATCACTGATGCGTTCCATCATCCTGTCGTCAAACACAAAGTTGGCACCTTTAAATTTATTGGCCAACCCTTCTTCGTTCACCTGTCTGGCGTATTCAATAATACCCCCTTCGAGTTGATACACGTTTTCAAAACCTTTGTGTTTGTAGTATGCACTTGCTTTCTCACAACGAATGCCACCCGTGCAATACATCAAAAGGTTTTTGTCTTTACTATCAGCTAATTGCTCTTCAATAATAGGAAGAGAATCTCTAAAGGTATCGACATCAGGTGTAATCGCTTTTTCAAAATGACCTATCTCAGATTCATAATGATTACGCATGTCTACAATAATTGTATTTGGGTCTTCAGCCAGTTTGTTAAATTGGTTGGCATTTACATGAACTCCCTTTTCGGTAACGTCAAACGAATCGTCTTCCAACCCGTCGGCAACAATCTTATTTCGAACTTTTAATTTAAGCTTCAGAAAAGAAGTAGCACGTTCTTCTCGTGCCAAGTTTAGACGCACATTTTCTAAAAAAACAATCTCATCAAGGGTTTCTCTTAAACCTTCGAAGTTCTCCGCAGGAACACTTATTTGAGCGTTGACACCTTCTTTGGCTACATAAATTCTACCCAGCACTTCGTACCCACCAAGTTTTATATAAAGGTGGTCTCTAAAGAAGGAGGGGTTACCAATTTTGGCATATTGATAAAACGATAGTGTGACCCTTTCTTTAGGGTTTTCTTCTAGCATTTTGGCCAGTGTGTCTCTATCGTGTTGGTTAAACAGTTTCATGCTGTTCTGTATAGTTTTATTAAAAAATTAGCGAGTTACCGTTACATTTTTTATCGCAGGATAAACATTGTTGGTTTTGTCTATATCAGCCATTCTGTTCGATGGATCAATTTCTATGGTGGCAATATCTTTTAATTTGATATTAATATCTAAATCATAGTAAGGATATACCCAAGGCCAATCTTCAGCAGTACGATCAGTTACACCTTCAATTTTTTCAGACTTAAGACCACGCATCATGCGTAATGGGATTAGATACCGATACACATCTCCTTTTTTTGTGGTTACCACAACATCAAGAGGCATAGGCATTTTTCCAATTTTCTCTAAGGTTACTCGGGTGGTTTTTCCTTTATCCAAAATGGTTTTAAGACCGTAATCAATCGTGTTGGTGCTTCCTATCCAGTTGGCTAAATACCAATCTAACTCAAGACCACTGTTTTTTTCTACAATGCGCAAAAAGTCATTGGGCGTAGGGTGTTTAAATCTCCAAAAGTTGTAGTATTCTATCAAGCTAGTTGCAATAATTTCTTCACCAACAACATACCCCAATTGGTGTAGGAAAATACACCCAATACTATAAGCCGTTGTACCATATGCTCTATTGGTTTCAAAGTGATCGGCATGCATGGTAGGTACTTCTTGTTTGCCAGCATTAACAAGGTTGAAATAACTGGTATAACTGCCAGTAAAAGGCGTGTACTTTTCGTACAATTCAGCCATAACCAATTCTGAAGCATAACTGGTAAAACCTTCATCCATCCAAGCATACTTGCTTTCGTTGGTAGCCATCATTCCTTGGTACCAGCTATGCAAAGCTTCGTGTACGGTAACACCTACTAAACTACCCACTCTTCTTTTTCCAGTAATCAAGGTAGCATTTGGATATTCCATACCTCCATCTCCACCTTGAATAATGCTGTATTGTGCATAAGGGTAGGTTCCAAATTTTTCTTGAATAATATCGAATGCTTTAACAGCCATAGGTTGAAATTTCTCCCAATTTTCGATGATGCTGCTATCATTTTTATAGAAAAAACGAAGCTCTACGTTGTTTTTGGTGAACAAGGTTTTGTGCAAGTATTCGTTGTCTGCAGCCCAAGCAAAATCATGTACGTTTTTGGCAAACAGGTGCCAACTTATTTTACCATCGTTAATTTTTGGATTCACATCAGAATATCCATGTCCTACTTCGTTAGGGTTTTTCACAACGCCTGAACCAGCTACTGTGTAGTCTTTGTCTATGTTGATGGTTACATCAAAATCACCCCAAACACCATGAAACTCACGGCCTATGTATGGGTTGGCGTGCCATCCTTCAAAATCGTATTCTGCCATTTTAGGATACCATTGTGTCATTGAATAACGAACACCTTCTTTGTTGTCTCTTCCTGTTCTGCGCACTTGAAGTGGCACTTGTGCATTAAACGTCATTTCGAATATTACTTGAGCACCAGGTCCAATAGCTTGTGGTAATTCAACTTCAAGGATAGTTCCAGATACTTCAAATTTTACAGGCATTCCGTCTTGGGTAAGGCTGTTTATTTTTTGATACCCAATTTCATCGGGGGTCAAATCAGCAATTCTGAAACCAACCCGTGGGTCAGGGTCAGCAATGGTTCGTGATCTTACATCCATCATGCTCCCTGGTTGGAAAGCATTGAAATACAAATGATAAAAAACCTTGTGTAAAGTATCAGGTGAGTTGTTGGTATATGTCAGTTTTTGTGTTCCTGCATACTGATTTGTGCTTACGTCCATGTCAATAGTCATGTCGTACCCTACTTCTTGTTGCCAATATTGGGTAGCGTTTTGCCCAAATAGGGCAGCAGTAGCTAATGAAAAAGTAAGGAGTAATGATGATTTTAAATAACGCATAAGGAAATATCTATTTGAAATGATAAAGATGTATATTATTGTAATTCTTTGATGTCCATGTCAAGCCATTCCAGGGTGGAGTGACAGAAAATATCATCTACTACGGATTTGTCCATACCCATGTCTTCAATAAACTGACCAATTTCTAAGTCACCAAGCGGGAAAGGGTAATCAGAGCCTAAACAAACACGTTTTGATCCTTGTAGTTTAAGCACATATTCAAGCATTAATGGATCGTGCGTGATACAATCTACCCAAAACTTACCAAGGTATTCGCGTGGATGCGTTGGGTTGTCCACAGCAACCAAATCTGGTCGGCAGTCAAAACCATGCCCTACACGGCCTATGGTTGGAAGGAAAGAGCCTCCTGCATGAGAAAAGTTAACACGTAGTTTCGGGAATTTATCAAAAATACCACCGAATATCATGCTACAAACAGCTCTAGACGTTTCTGCAGGCATACCTACTAACCATGGTAGCCAATATTTTTCCATCTCGCCTTTGCCCATCATGTTCCACGGGTGAACCATGATAGCTAGCCCTAATTTTTCACATGCTTCCCAAATCGGATGAAACTCAGGTTCGTCTAAGTTTTTGTTGTTGATGTTTGAACCTATTTGTATTCCTTTAAGGCCTAATTCGTTTTTGCAACGATGCAATTCTTTTACGGCTAACTCAGGGTCTTGCATGGGAATGGTTCCCAAACCAATGTAGTTTTTTGGATGTTTTTTGACAATTCCCGCAATATGATCGTTCAAAAACATGGATATGTCCAAACCATCAGCTGGTTTTATGTGATACGAAAACATAACAGGAATGGTACAAATAACTTGTACTTGTGTATTGTATTTCGCGTATTCGTCTATTCTTATTTCTGCGTCCCAACAATTGGCAGCAATTTCTCTAAAAAATTTTGTGTCTTGCATCATTCGAGCATACCCTTGGCGGTGATGTTCGAGATGAATAAATCCTCCGTAACCATATTTCTGTGAAAATCTAGGTAGATGTTCAGGAATAATATGGGTGTGCATGTCAATTTTTATCATGATTGTTGACTCATCAGTTTTGCAAAATCTTTTGCAAAGTAGGTTAAAATAATATCGGCGCCTGCGCGGTGCATACTTAATAGCATTTCAGGCATGGCTTGATTAAAATCAAGCCAACCTTTTTCACAAGCAGCAATAAGCATGGCGCATTCGCCACTTACGTTGTATGCTGCTATGGGAATATCGAAATTTTGCTTTAATGTTTGAATAACGTCAAGGTAACACAAGGCTGGTTTTACCATCATCATGTCAGCACCTTCTTCGTAGTCTAGTGTTGCTTCTCTTAATGCTTCCATGCTGTTGGCTGGATTCATTTGATAGGTTTTTTTGTCACCACTTTTTGGAGCAGAGTCAAGTGCATCACGAAAAGGGCCATAATAAGCACTGGCGTATTTGGCCGTATATGCCATAATACTCGTATTGGTAAATCCAGCTGCATCAACAGCATCTCTAATAAATCCAACACGGCCGTCCATCATGTCGGAAGGACCTAAGATGTCTATTCCTGCTTCGGCTTGAGCAACCGCCATCTTCCCTAAAATAGGTAAAGTTTTGTCGTTGAGAATTTTGCCGTCTTGTACAAACCCATCATGCCCATCTGACGAATATGGATCCATCGCCACATCACTCATTAAACAAACATTAGGGAAAGTGCTTTTGATGAGTTTAATGGCTTTAAGGTAAAAATTGTCTTTGTGGTAACCATAACTAGCGGTAGTATCTTTTAGCGATTCTTCAATAGCTGGGAAAATCACAAACGAGTTGATGCCCAGTTTCATGCAAACATCAATTTCTAGTAACATCATGTCTATGGACATGCGGAAATTGCCAGGTAAAGAAGCTACTTCTTTTTTAATACCCTTGCCAGCTACTAAAAAAAGAGGGTAGATAAGTTGATGCGCACTTAGTCGCGTTTCTTGAACCAAATCCCTCACTACCTGCGTACTTCTATTTCTTCTAGGTCTACTTCTCATTTTTATTCTTTTTTGGAACTAGGTCTATTCCGCTAGTTCCCCAGGGATGACATTTTCCAATTCGTTTTATACTCAACCACCATCCTTTCAAAAACCCCCATTCGTCTATGGCTTCAACAGCATAGCTAGAGCATGAAGGATAATGACGACAACTCATGTGTATCAACGGTTTTATAGCAAAGCGGTAAAAATGAATCGGCCATTTTGCTATCGTTTTCATGATTGTCAATTAGTTCAATTCGTATTGAGCACCTTCTTTGGTGTCCTTTACAGTGATCCCAGCTCCGTTTAGTTGGTCTCTTATCTTGTCGGCTACCGCCCAGTTTTTATTTTCTTTTGCATCGGCTCTTAAGTCCAACACCAGTTGCATCAATTGTTCCACCGTTTGGTTAGCACCACTATTGTCTTGCGTTTGAGGTGTCAATCCAAGTATTTGTTCAACAATGGTAGGCAACCATGATTGCAAATCGGCCAAGTCATTGGCAGCAATAGTTTCTTTACCAGCCTGTATGTTATTGATGATTTTTACCACATCAAACAAATGTGCAATGGCAATAGGCGTGTTTAAATCATCGCACAAGGCAGTAAGAATGTCTGTTAAAGCAGTATCTAAATTAACACTAGACTCTTTAGCCGGCTTTAGATTGGGCACCAACTCGTATGAATTCATCAATCGTTGAAGTCCTTTTTCAGCAGCTTGCAGCGCATCGTTGCTAAAATCAACGGTGCTTCTGTAATGGGCTTGTAGGATAAAAAAGCGAATGGTTTGTGGGGTATATGCTTGTGCTAGGTTATCGTTTTTGCCAGAAAAAAGATCATCGAGGGTAATGAAATTCCCCAAAGATTTACCCATTTTTTGCCCATTGATGGTAATCATGTTGTTGTGCATCCAGTAGTTCACATGCGATTTGCCATTGGCTCCACAACATTGTGCTATTTCTGCTTCGTGGTGCGGGAACTGTAAATCCATTCCACCACCATGAATGTCAAAAGTTTCGCCTAAGTAGCGTGTGCTCATTACAGAACATTCCAAATGCCAGCCAGGGAAACCGTCGCTCCACGGAGAAGGCCAACGCATGATGTGTTCTGGTTTGGCAGCTTTCCACAGAGCAAAATCTACTGGGTTTCTTTTTTCGTCTTGTCCGTCAAGCGTGCGAGAATTGTGCTGCATGTCCTCTAATATTCTGCCCGACAATTCTCCGTACTTGTAATCTTCGTTGTATTTTTTTACATCAAAATATACCGAGCCATTCACTTCGTAAGCATAGCCGTTATTTATGATGTCTTGCGTCATTTTTATTTGCTCAATCACATGTCCACTCGCTGTAGGTTCTATGCTTGGTGGAATGTTGTTAAGAGCGCTCATAGCATCGCGAAATTTATTGGTATAGAACTGAACCACTTCCATGGGTTCTACCTGTTCTAGTCTCGCTTTTTTCGCAATTTTATCTTCTCCTTCGTCAGCATCGTTTTCAAGGTGACCAACATCGGTAATGTTTCGTACATACCTTACTTTAAGACCTTGTGCAGTAAGCAGCCTGTTGAGTACATCAAACACAATATATGGCCTTGCGTGACCTAAATGTGGGTCGCCATAAACGGTAGGGCCACAAACATATAAACCAACGTGTGTAGGACTTATAGGCTTGAAAAGCTCTTTTTTACGAGTAAGGCTATTGTATATGTTTAAAGGTGTTGTAGGAAATGTCATGTCTTGCCAAAATTTTCAATTTTCAAAAGTAGCTAAAACTTAGGGAACAAGCCATACCTAATTGCAAGTTAACTTAGCTTGAACCGAGCACCTGGTAGCGGTGTGATGGCTCCTTTCATTTCTAAACCAAGCAGTTGCACACTTATGTGGCCGGAAGGTCGATTCATATGGGCAGCAATTTGATCGATA
>JBLIDJ010000074.1:0-13144 GCA_047634195.1 Flavobacteriales bacterium | reverse complement strand
ACATTGTTCCTGAACAATTAAGTGCAGGTATCATTGCACTAAACAATGTGTCGAATGATGCGGTGTTTTTCTTAAATGATGCGACTAACAAACCCGTTTTTTGGTCGCAAGAATACCATGAATTGGTGTACGAAGCTTTATTAGAAATAAGCAAAGAAATACACCAGCCAAGTGATATGCTCTTTGAACATATAAAACGAAACAGTAGCTATTGCTTGCTGTGCGAGAAAGGTTAGCCGACAAATTTATAACCAACGCCACGCACCGAATGAAAATATTTAGGCTCTTTGGGTTGCGGTTCAAAATATTTTCGAAAAGCTAAAATATAATTATCAATGGTTCGGGTACTTGGATACACTTCATAACCCCAAATGGTTTCCAAAATTTCTTCACGAGAAACCACTTCTCCTTTTCGTTCTATCAATAATTTAAGTAAAAACATTTCTCGTTTCGACAAGGTAGTTTTCACTCCATCTACGGTCAAAATTTCAAAGGTTTTAAAATTGGCATGAGCTGCTCCTATCTTTACTTCTTGAATATCTTCTACCGCTACGTTTGTGTCTAAATGCGTACGTTTCAGTAAATTTTTCACCCGCAACAATAATTCTTCCAAATTAAACGGCTTCACCAAATAATCATCCGCACCTATCTTAAGCCCTTCTATGCGGTCAGACCCAGATCCTTTGGCGGTTAAAAACAAGATGGGTACTTGCTTGTTTTCCAAGCGTATGGTTTTGCATACCGTAAAGCCATCCATTTCGGGCAGCATCACGTCTAAAATGACCAAATCGAATCTTCCACCTCTAAATTGCTTAATGCCATCAGCACCTGTACTGCTTTTATATACTTTATACCCTTCCAATTCGAGGTTCATGCCAATCACATTTTGCAAATGCTCCTCGTCTTCAACTAATAGGATTCTAATATTCATGGAAAATAATTAATATTTAAGGCATCCTTTTTACGAGTAGTACGTATCTTTATCGAATACTAAATACCCACACTTAGATACTATACCTTAAGTTGGTCTAAAAATAAGCAAACCCCCTAAACCAATTGCTATTTTTACCACTTTTAAAAACAAAACATGAAGAAAATTTTCCATTTTTCGTACGTACTCTTTTTTACTGCCTTTCTTTTCATTTCTCAACTTTCTTTGGCGCAAGAATCAGAACCTTGTGGGTTCAATACGCTATTGGAAGAACAAATGTTGGCAGACCCTAGTTTCAAGGCCTACGTTGATAAATTCAACAGGGATTTTACGGAGATGATGCGCAACAACCCGCGACAAGCTGGCGAGCGCTTACCTATTAGAACCATTCCACTGGTGTTTCACATCATGCACGTAGGTGAAGCTGAAGGTGTTGGGTCTAACATCAGCGATGCACAAGTAGAAAGTACCGTAGAAGGGTTAAATATTCACTTTAGAAACATGAAAGCTGATGGTTCGGCTTTTCATCCTGCTGGAGTAGATGCTGAAATAGAATTTTGTTTAGCACAAGTAGACCCAAACGGAAACGCAACTACTGGTATTAGACGTGTAGACATGAGTGGTAATTCCGCTTATGCTGCTGATGGAGTGGGTAATCCCGGTATGAGCGAAATAGATTTAAAAAGAACGCCTAACTTTTGGGATAACACAGATTATTACAATGTTTGGTCGGTGTACAAAATCGATGGTGGAAACCAGGGTGGAACACAAGGATATGCCTTGTTTGCACCACCAGGTCAAAACACACGAGATGGAACCGTATTGCTGTTTAATGCGTGTGGCTACGACCCTGATGGCAGTAAAGGACATAATTTAAAGTCATATACCAGAGATGGTGGAACCATGACTCACGAGGTTGGTCATGCCCTTAACTTATACCACACTTTTCAAGGTGACCAAGGCGGAGGCACTTGTCCTGCTGCAAATGGATGTGGCGCTGATGGGGATTGTTTAGACGATACAGTGCCTCACAAGGGTAATCGAAGCTCTTGCAACTTACCAGGCACCAATGCTTGTTATGGAAATAATATGGCTCCGACTATTTACAACTGGATGGATTACTCGAGCTGCCCAGACAGGTTTTCGCAAGATGGAGTAGATAGAATGAGATTAGCTTTTGAGCCTGGACAAAGTGCACGTTCTAATTACACAGCAACAAAATGTATTCCGGTATATGCCAATGATGCTGAAATTATAGACATTAAATACCCCGGTGGTGGAAGATTATGTTCTGAATCGTTTGACGGAGTTTTTACACTTAAAAATAGAGGTGCGAACGTCCTTACAAGTGTGGATATTGAATACTACGTAGATTCAGATACCCCTCAAATATACAATTGGACAGGAAATTTAATTACTGGAACTACCACAGAAGTTACCTTACCTTCTTACACAACTACCGCTGGTGTTCATACCTTTTACGTGAACTCAACCAACCCTAATGGTACGACTGATGATTTCACGGGTAATGACTCTAAAAACACGACTATAGAAATTATTTCAGGTACAGAAGTGCACCTGAGAATAACCTTGGCAAACCGTTCGGATTTTGAGAGCTGGGAAATTGTTCAAGGTGGAACTGTTTTTGCTTCTGGAAGCTATGCACCAGGACAACTTGGTGTTGTTGTAGACGAATACATTTGTTTGCCTAATGAATGTTTCAAATTTAAGTTCACCAATATTTACGGTGCCCGATTCGGTTCTTCAACTTATACTTTAAAAGATGATCAAGGTAATGTTATGGCTTCTGGTTATGATTATTATAATGCTGCTGGCAACCCTTACACAGAAGAGACTGATTTTTGCGTACCCTTTGACCCTGGCTTTATTCACGCCAAATTCAAAGCAGATAAAACCATTATTGCTTCTGGTACAATTGTACAGTTTACCGATCAAAGTTATTCTTCAGGAACTCCTGCTGAAGAATGGGCATGGGATTTTAATGATGCCACCATAGAAAACAACTTACAAAATCCTACTCATCCTTTTACGACTGAAGGCTTATATGATATTACCTTAGGTGTTGCTAACAAAGTAGGAGGTGCTATTTTCGATAGAGATACGTTGACTAAAAAAGCATACATCAAAGTATATGACCCTGTTACTTCTTGTACTATCTTAAACAATAAAATAGCTTCATCTGAACCTACTCCTATCACGACTGTACCTGGCACTTGGGGTTATTTTGCAGGTCACAATGGTAAAAACATTACGGGATACTCAGACGTTCATTTCTCTAATGGAACCAGTAATATAGTTGCGCTGGATGTGTCGGTTGAAAAACTATACACTAGCCTTCCAAACAACTCAGTTACTTTTAATGTATACGGAAACAATAATGGCTTACCTGATGGTATCTTAGCATCGCAATCGGTAAAACTAGCCGATCTGGTTATTGGGAACAACTCTATTGTAATGGACAATCCTTATTCTGTTAGTGGTTTGTTTTACGTGGGTTACGAAATTGATTATACCTATCCTGACACTTTAGTTGTTGGAAGTGCACAACACAGAGGGACTGATGAGTACAACTCCATGTTTGCCCTAGAAAACGGGAATTGGAAAACGGTATCAAATGTTTTTGGGTCAGATGCTCGTTCATCGTTAGATATCTCCGTTAAATTATCTTACATCCCTACTCCTGTTATTCAAATGGAGACAAACATACTTTGTGTTGGTAGCCCTGTTTTATTTGATGGAAGACCTTCTATCTACGAAACTTCTTACAATTGGGATTTTGACAACGGAACAATAACATCTGGTTCTAATACGAGTGGATTTGGAAATGTGAAGTTTGATACTTCTGGAACTAAACAAATAAAGTTGACTGTTACTGGTGGTTGTGCTATTTCGCGCAGCGACTCTATCACTATTGAAGTGATTGATAGCCCAGACATTACCTTAAACGCTATTAACGAAAGTTGTGATGGAAACAATGGCTCTATTACAGCCGATGTAGTTTATGGTAGTGGCAACTACAGCTACTTATGGGACGACCCTCAAAGTCAATTAACTCAAACTGCTGTGCAACTTTCGGGCCCTAGAACCTATGAAGTGAGGGTTACCGATGGTGTTTGCCCGCCCGTTTTTGAATCTATTGCTATTGTAAACCAAGCTACCTTACCTGCTTTCACGATTGATGCTTACCATACTTCTTGTGGAGACAAAAATGGTACTGCCGTAGCCAATCCTATTGGTGGAACAGGTAACTATAGTTATTTGTGGGATGATGGTCAAGGGCAAACAACTAAATCGGCTACTGGCCTGCAGCCAGGGACATATACTGTATTTGTAAACGATGGACAATGTCCTACTGCTTCACAAACAGTTACCATTAATGGCTCTGTACCTGTTTTTGCTGAAGTTAGCTCAAGCACAGACTCCTTGTGCGAACAAGAAACTGTGTTGTTAACTGCAGCTGGTGGAACAAGCTACATTTGGGAAAATTCTTTTGGTCAAAACATTGGCGTAGGCGATTCTTTATTACTTACTCCAAATTATACTGACACGTACACTGTTTTTGCTTTCCTAGGTAACTGTGTTGGCGAAGCTTCAGTAGATGTTAGTGTAACCACTAAACCAAAAGCTTTTGCTTCTGTCAATGGGCAGACTATTTCAGCCCAGGCATACAGAGACGAAGGTGGTAGAGCTAACTTCTCAAGCTCTGGTTCATATGGAACAGGTTATTTTTGGGACTATGGCGATGGTAACAACAGTTACATTAAAAATCCGCAGCATTTTTATGCAGAAGCAGGAACATATACGGTAACCTTAACTGTGGCTATTGGAAATTGTACCGAAATCTATACCTTAACTGTCGTGGTGAGTGAAGCGACCATAACTACGAGCATTGCTGGTGGAAATGTAGAGATTTGCACAGGTGAAATAGTAAATTTAACAGCCATAGGCGGTGAGTCATTTGTTTGGAATGATGGTACTGAAGATTTCGCAACTACTAGCGAAATCAATGTTCAACCTACGGTAACAACAACCTATACCGTTATTGCTTCCGATTATTTCGGTAATACAGCAACTGATAATACAACGATTACTCTATTTGATGATCCAATAATCAAATCCTTATCAACGTTAGATACCGTTTGGGTAGAAGATGGTGGAATTGCCGATTTTGAAATTGATCCATCTTCAAATGGTGTTTCTTATAGTTGGGATTTTGGCAACAGTGTTGTTACCAATGGTGAGTCTGCTACTTTTGCATACACTATACCAGGAAAGTACACCGTATTATTGTCAGGTTATACTGCCAACAACTGCTATGAAGAAGAAGAAGTTACTGTTATTGTGAGGTCATCTATTGATATTAATGAATATGATGCTGCTTTAAATAACATCAACATCTATCCTAACCCAAGTAATGGAATCTTTTACATAAACACAACAAGCAATCAAAAAATTGATTTACAAGTGCTAAACTTACAAGGTCAAGTATTGGAGATGTTGAGCATTGAAAAGCAAGCTAATCAATGGCAAGTTGATTTATCTCAACAAGCTGATGGTGTGTATTTTGTAAAAATAACATCTAACAATCATTCTGCTCTTAGAAGAATAACACTACACAGATAATCGTTAACTGAATATTTCAAAAAAGAAAGGCTGTCTCACATATGAGACAGCCTTTCTTTTTTACAGGTAATTGTTTTGCTTTTAGAAACAATAGGTGTTGGCATCAATTAGTTTTTGCGCTACTAATCTTCTAGCCTCTTTGGTGTTTAAGGTTTCTGTTTTGGTAAATCGTTTCAGTCCCATCAACATCATCCTCAATTCATCTCCTTCCACAAATCCAAGCAATGCTTCTTTGGCCGATTTGTGAATAATATCAGCAGCATCGTGAATGTACACTTTCATCATGTTTATCTGTGCTTCCACTTCCTTCTCTCCTCTCATACCCACAAGTTTTTCTACCCGGAGTAAGGTAGACTCAGAATAATAAATTTGAATCAAAATATCAGCAATATTCATCAATACCTCTTGTTCTTTTGCTAAAGAATTGACCAATTTTTGAGCAGCAGATCCTGCCACCATCAAAATTGCTTTTTTGAAGTTGCGGATATATTTTTTCTCAGCAGCAAACATTTCATCAATATCTTCACTCATTTCTGGTATCGACATTAATTCTTCTGCTACCTTTTTAGCGGGAGTTAATAAATCCAACTCGCCTTTCATGGCTTTTCGCAAAAGCATTTCCACCGAAAGCATTCGGTTTATTTCATTGGTTCCTTCAAAAATACGGTTGATACGTGCATCTCTGTATCCACGTTCTACTGGCGATTCGGCCGAGTATCCCATTCCACCATAAATCTGAACCGCTTCATCAACCACATAATCCAATGCTTCCGATCCAGCAACTTTCAGTATGGCGGCTTCGGCAGCAAACTGCTCCACTCCTTTTAAGGTTGCTTGGTGTTTATTCATACCTTCAGCCATCAAGGTCTCAATAGCTAATTCAATGTCATGACTGCAACGATAGGTTGCCGATTCGGTCGCATAGGTGCGAATCGCCATTTCTCCTAATTTAGCTCGTATTGCGCCGTATTTTGAAATAGGCCTGCCAAATTGATTACGTTCGTTAGCGTATTTTACAGAAAATTCTATCGATTTTTTATTCGCTCCTAGAGCAGCTCCAGCCAATTTCACTCTTCCTATGTTTAGGATATTCAAGGCTATTTTAAAACCATTCTCACGCTCAGACAATAGGTTTTCAACAGGAACCTTACAGTCATTAAAAAACACTTGCACTGTAGATGAGCCTTTAATCCCCATTTTCTTTTCTTCCGCATTAATAGAAAGTCCTTCAAAATCTCTTTCTACAATAAATGCACTTAGGTTTTTATCATCATCAATTTTAGCAAACACAGTATACACATCGGCGAAACCACCATTGGTAATCCACATTTTCTGACCATTTAGCAAATAATGTTTTCCGTCACTTGTCAATTTTGCTTTGGTTTTTCCAGAATTGGCATCCGATCCTGCACTAGGCTCTGTCAAGCAATAACATGCTTTCCATTCACCAGAAGCCAATTTTGGGATGTATTTTTCTTTTTGCTCGCTATTGCCATAATACAAAATCGGCAAGGTTCCTATGCCTGTATGAGCCGCTAGCGCGACAGCAAACGAATGTCCTCCACCAAAAACTTCAGTTGTAAGCATTCCAGTAACAAAATCTTTTCCAAAACCACCATATTCTTCGGGAATAGAAATACCTAACATTCCTAACTCCCCTGCTTTTTCAAGCAAAGATGGCATCAGACCTTCTTCTACATTGTCTATTCTATCAAGGTTTGGAAATATTTCTGCTTCCAAAAAATCTTTACATGTTTGAGCAATCATGAGCTGTTCTTCATCCCATTCTTCAGGGATAAATACATCTTTAGCATCTGATTCACGAATTAAAAATTCGCCTCCTTTTATAGGTCTTCTCTTTTCCATTTTCTTAAATATTTAGCATTTCAAACACACCAGCAGCACCTTGCCCGGTTCCTACACACATCGTAACAACTCCGTATTTTTCATTTCTTCTTTTTAATTCGTTAAAGATCTGCACACTTAATTTTGCTCCTGTACATCCAAGCGGATGACCTAATGCAATAGCACCGCCATTTACATTGACCAACTCAGGGTTTAAATCCAACTCATTCATCACGGCAACACTCTGTGAGGCAAATGCTTCGTTTAGCTCAAATAAGTTGATGTCATTTTTTGTCAACCCCGCTTTTGCTAAAGCTTTTGGCACAGCATCTACTGGGCCAATACCCATAATTCTTGGAGCAACTCCAGCCACATGATAGCTTTTTAATCTGGCGATAGGTTCAACCCCCAATTCTTTGAGCATGCGCTCTGAAACCACCATCACAAAGGCAGCACCATCAGATGTCTGAGAACTATTACCTGCGGTTACACTGCCGCCTGCAGCAAAAACAGCTCTCAATTTTGCCAATACTTCTTTGCTTGTATCTTTTCTTGGTCCTTCGTCGGTATCAACAACTGATTTTTTTTCAGCCTTTTTACCATTTTCATCCATAAAAATATTGGTCACTTCTATGGGTACGATTTCTGAATTAAATTTTCCAGCGTCGATCGCTGCAAACGCTTTTTGGTGAGAGTTAAAACTAAATTCATCTTGTTGTTCTCTACTTACCTTAAAATCCTTGGCAACCGCTTCTGCTGTCAGTCCCATTCCCCAGTACCAATCAGGGTGATGTTTTGCCACTTTAGCATTCGGAACAATTCTCCATCCACCAAAAGGTATAGGAGTCATTGTTTCCACTCCTCCTGCAATAATACAGTCTGCCTGGCCCGAATGAATTTTTGCAGAAGCAATAGCAATCGTTTCCAGTCCAGAGGAACAATACCTGTTTACGGTCATTCCAGGAACTCTGTCAGTATCCAGCCCCATAAGTGAAACCATGCGACCAATGTTCAAACCTTGTTCCGCCTCTGGTGTTGCATTACCAACAATGACATCGTCAATTTGTGTGTTTTCAAGACCTGGCAATTCTGCTCTTAAAGCACGAATGACTGCAGTAGCCAATTCATCTGCGCGCACTGTTTTGAATAATCCACGTGGTGCTTTACCTATCGCTGTTCGTTTTGCTGCTATGATATATGCGTCCATAATGTTTTGTTTTTTAGTTTTTTTAGTAGTTAGTCCTCAGTAATTAGTACTCAGTATTTCTGTTAACCAACGATAATGACACTCATTACTTTGTACTTTTTAAGTAGTTAGTCCTCAGTAATTAGTCCTCAGTATTTCTGTTAACCAACGATACTGACACTCATTATTTTGTACTTTTTAAGTAGTTAGTATTCAGTAATTAGTACTAAGTATTTCTGTTAACCAACGATAATGATACTCATTACTTTGTACTCTTTGCTTTGTACTGACTACTTTGTACTATTTACTCTTTACTAACTACTTTGTACTAATTTCTATTTACCCCCTTCTAAGGATTTAGTTAATTTATATAGCATCTTTTTTATATAAGTTATCTCGTCCATTACTTCCTTAAATTTTAATTCTTCCGTATAACCCAGCTCGAAAGCAATAATCAACTGTGTTTCTAATTCGAATAAAGAACCTAGCGCAATAGCTATAAAGCGATTGAAGTCCTTCTTTGAATTTCTACCAGCTCCTTCTGCAATATTACTAGGCACAGAAATCACACTTCGTCTTATTTGAGATGTCAACCCAAATCTTTCAGTATCAGGAAAAGCCTCAGAAAGTTTATACACTTTCAATGTCAATTCTTTTGAAACCTTCCAAACAGTTAATTTCTGATAATCATTCATTTTTTTTTAGTATTTAGTAGTTAGTCCTAAGTACTCAGTAACTTTGTTAAACAACGGTTCTGGCTCTCATTATTTTGTACTTTGTACTGACTACTTTTTACTTTTTCAGTATTAAGTACTTAGTATTTAGTACTCAGTAACTTTGTTAACCAACGGTTCTGGCTCTCATTATTTTCTACTTTGTACTGACTACTATTTACTAACTACTCTTTACTTTTTCAGTATTAAGTCCTTAGTATTTAGTACTCAGTAACTTTGTTAAACAACGGTTCTGGCTCTCATTATTTTGTACTTTGTACTGACTACTATTTACTAACTACTTTGTACTATTTACTTTGTACTGAGTACTCTTTACTAACTACTTTGTACTTACTACTATCTACTTTGTACTAACTTCCATCAACTAATTCCTAAGCACTTTGCCATATTTCACCATGCTTTGCAAACGCTCTAATGTTTTGGGTTGCATACACAGCTCTAAGAAGGCTTTGCGTTCAATGTCGAGTAAGTATCGTTCCGAAACTTGCGTAGGCACAGATAAATCTCCACCACACAATACATATCCCAGTTTTTCAGAGATTAATTGATCGTGCTTACTCATGTAATTTCCCGACATCATGGAGTGAGCTCCGACATACACAATCCCTAATCCTTCTTGCCCGAGAACTGTAATATCTGTTCGTTCTACAGGTCTGGTATATCCTGAATCAGCCATTATTAAGGCATGTTTTTTAGCAATAGTCAAATGTTCTTTTTTACTCATCACCACTTCATCAATGCCTTTTCTCAAATAGCCTAAATCAAATGCTTCGTGCGCTGAAGTACTTACTTTTGCTTGCCCTACCGTCAAGAATCGATTACGTAAAGTGTTGATTTTTATGTCTCCACTATTAAACTCATCGGAGATACGCACAGCGAATTCTTTGGAACCGCCACCACCTGGTATAACTCCTACACCAAATTCAACCAATCCAATGTATGATTCGGCATGAGCTACTACTTTGTCGGCGTGCATGCATAGTTCACAACCACCGCCAAGGGTTAGGCCTCTTGGCGCAGCAATCACAGGAATGTTGCTGTAACGAAGGCGCATCATCGTGTTTTGAAATGTTCTTATGGCCATATCCAACTCATCATAGTCTTGCTCTGCAGCCATCATAAATATCATGCCTATGTTGGCTCCTGCCGAAAACAAGTTACTTTCATTGGAAATGACCAAGGCTTTGTATTCTTTTTCCGCCAAGTCAATGGCTTTGTTTAATCCTTCTATTACCTCGCCACCAATCGTATTCATTTTGGTGTGAAACTCAAGATTTATTACTCCATCACCTAAATCAACTATGCTTGCGCCACTGTTTTTCCAAACCGTGTTTGATTCTCTTAAGTTGGCTAAGGAAACTAGTTTCTCCAAACCAGGTATGGCTTTGTAGCTTTTTAAAGCCACATCGTAATATTTTTTAACACCCTTTTCTACTTTGTAAAAACTGGTAAATCCCGCCGATTTCATTTCTTCTATCCATGCTGCGGCAGTAAATCCTTCTTCTTTCAATTGTGCTAATCCTGCTTCAAAACCAACCGCATCCCACGATTCAAAAGGGCCTAATTCCCAACCAAAACCTGCTTTTAGTGCGTCATCTATTTTGAATATCTCATCGGCTATTTCAGGAATACGATTAGAAACATAAGCAAACAAGCCAGAAAACGTCTTACGGTAAAATTCTCCTGCCTTATCTTTTCCATTAAAAAGCACCTTGGTGCGTTCTGCTAAGTTGTCTATACTTTTTGTTAATTCTAAGGTAGGGAAACTAACTTTTTGCTTGCTTTCATAACTCAAGGTTTTAAGGTTGAGGCTGAGTATTTCAGATTTGCCTTTTTCGTCTTTTATTTTTTTGTAAAACCCTTGGCCAGACTTGCTTCCTAACCATTTTTCTTTCAACATATGACTGATGAATCCAGGGATTTCAAATTGACTTTTACCTTCGTCGTCTGGGCAATTTTGCGCAACACCATTAGCTACGTGTGCTAATGTGTCTAATCCAACTACATCACAGGTTCTAAAGGTTGCCGATTTTGGTCTTCCTAACACAGGGCCTGTTAGCTTATCAATAGCATCAACACCCAAATCGAGCGACTCGGACACATGAAACAAGGACATAATAGAATAAACGCCTACTCTATTGGCTATAAATGCGGGTGTGTCTTTTCCTAACACGGTTGTTTTGCCAAGGAAGGTTTGTCCGTAGTTCATTAAAAAATCAACCACTTCTTGTTTGGTACTCGGTGTTGGGATAATCTCTAACAACTCTAAATAACGAGGTGGGTTGAAGAAATGCGATCCACAAAAATGATCGACAAAATCGGCAGAACGATCTTTAATCATCAAATGAATAGGAATACCGGAAGTGTTGGAAGTAATTAAACTTCCTTTTTTACGGTACTGTTCTATTTTTTCAAATACTTGCATTTTTATATCCAGTCGCTCTACCACAACTTCAATAATCCAATCAACGTCTGCTATTTGAGGCAAGTCATCGTCCAAATTTCCTGTTGTAATTAATTTGGCTGAAGATGCTTTATAAATAGGACTCGGATTAGATTTCAAAGCAAATTGAAGAGCCTCGTTAACAATCCTATTTTTAACCAGAGGATGGCTTAAGGCAAGTCCTTTTTTCTCTTCGGCTGCAGACAAAGCCGTTGGAGCAATATCCAATAACAACACCTGCACGCCAATGTTGGCAAAATGACAAGCAATACGAGAACCCATTACTCCTGATCCAATGACTGCTACTTTATTAATGTATCTTTTACTCATGGTTAATGATTTAACATTTTGTTTGTTCCAGTTGATTTAAATGATGGTTTATTTTCATCATTGTTTTCTTGAAATTTTCGATTTCTTTTTCGCTGAGTTGTTGTTGAAGTTCGTTATTTAATTTCACAACCACCTCTTTGGCTAGTTCTCTTTTTTCTTTGCCTAAATCTGTGAGGCAAATAATCACTTTCCGTTTGTCCAAAGAATCTGTTTTTCGGCAAATTAATCCTTTGTTTTCCATGCTTTTTAGCAAACGAACCATACTGGTAGATTCCATACCCATGCTTGGTCCTAGACTGGTTGAAGGCGTTCCGTTAGTCTTGTCTATGTTCAATAGCAGATTCCCTATGGACATGGTGCCATCAAAGGCCGCTGCTTCTGCGTTGTAACATTTGCTTATTTTGTGCCAAGCCCAACGAATATGAAAATCTATAGTATCTTCTGCTTTCATGATTCTAAAGTTATGTTATTTTATTATGCAAGCATAATTTATTCGTGTTTTTATACGAATAAATGTAATTGGTAGAAATGAAGATCAAATCAATCGACGAGTGTATTTTTTCTAGAAAATTAACATGCGTTTTTTTAAGTAGCCACTATTTTGTGCTTCCTTTGATCCTTCGTTACACCTTTCACTATTAATTGCTTTATTATGATTGCAGAAAACTTACACCAACTAAAAAGCCAATTACCTAGCTCTACAACCCTTGTCGCTGTTTCCAAAACAAAACCCGTTAAAGACCTGCAAGAAGCGTATGATGCAGGACAGCGTGTTTTTGGGGAAAACAAGGTGCAAGAAATGTGCGATAAGCATGAAGATTTACCAAAGGATATCAAATGGCACTTTATAGGTCACCTGCAATCAAATAAGGTAAAGTACATGGCGCCGTTTGTTTCCTTAATACATGGAGTAGATAGTTTCAAGCTACTGAAAGAAATAAACAAACAAGCCAAAAAAGCAGATAGAATTATTTCTGTTTTACTACAATTTCACATTGCCAGCGAAAGCACCAAGTTTGGCTTGAGCTTCA
>JBLIDJ010000073.1:0-13571 GCA_047634195.1 Flavobacteriales bacterium | reverse complement strand
AGAATCACGTTGTGCTTGCGATAAGTCACCGTGAAGTGCATCAGAGTTATAACCATGTTTCATCAAATGGTCTGCTACCGCTTTGGTTTGCATACGCGTTTGACAAAAAACAACACCATAGATTTCTGGGTAAAAATCTAAGATTCTTTTAAGACCAGTAAACTTGTCTCTATCATCTAAGATATAGTACATGTGCTCAATAGTACTTGCACTTGAGTTTTTTCTACCAACAGTTACCTTTTCAGGGTCTGTCATAAAGTTACTTGCTATGCGAGCAACTTCTTTAGACATGGTTGCAGAAAACATCCATGTATCTTTAGTAGAAGGAGTAAAAGAAAGAATATTATCAATATCCTCTTTGAAACCCATGTTCAACATCTCATCAGCTTCATCAAGAACCACATAGTTTACTTGACTAATGTCTAATGATTTTCTGTTTAAGAAATCAATTAATCGACCTGGAGTAGCCACAACAATTTGTGCTCCACGATTAAGTTGTTTTTTTTGAATGTCAAAACTTGCTCCACCATACACAGGAACCACATTGGCGCCTCTAAAGTGTTTTGTAAATTTTTTCAAATCTTCCGTAATTTGCATACACAGTTCTCGTGTAGGACAAACTATTAAAGCTTGTGTTTTTTTAATGGAAAAATCGAGTAAATGCGCTAGCGGTAAACCAAAACCAGCTGTCTTACCGGTACCTGTTTGTGCTAATCCAATAAAATCGTTCCCCTGGTCGGCTAGTAAATGAGGTATAGCCTTGACTTGAATTTCGGATGGAGTTTCGAAACCCAAATCTGCTACTGCTTGTAACACCTCGTCTTTCAACCCCAGTTCTTGGAATGTATTCATGTAATAATTTAAATTTGGTGCAAAAGTACATTAAAAAAGGTGGCAACGAACGTCACCACCTTATTTAATAAAGCAAACCGATAAGCCGGGTTCTGTCGTGTCCTGTCATTTATCTAGCCCTAACATCACTATTAGGGTCTATCAACCTACCCTCCAAGCCCTCCAAAGATTTCGAGCAAGCGACTCTTATCATCGATACATCGACAATGCTTGGTTTACATGGTCTTTCAGCCCACAAGGTTTACCCAGGCTACTCAAATCACTTTGAGTACCGGTGAGCTCTTACCTCACCTTCTCACCCTTACCTTCAACAAGTTGATGGCGGTTTAAATTTCTTCGGCACTAGCTGTCACTCAAAAATTCCTTTTTGAGCGCCTTCCCGTTAGGAAGTGTGGTGCTCTATGCTGCCCGGACTTTCCTCTGATGTAAACACCAGCGACAGGATAGTTTGCAAGGGCAAAGTTAGTTATAACGAATGGTTACTTCAGTACCTCCAACGCCATAATTTAAATAGTCGGCATCGTAAAAAGTGGTACTTGGGTAACAGTCAGCCAATAAACGACGTATTTCACTGCGCAAAACGCCTTGACCAACACCATGAATAAATACGATTTTTCTGTATCGTTTGCTCATGGCTCTTTTTAATTGTTTTTCAAACACATTGAGTTGTACCATAATTATTTCACCATTCGACATGCCTCTGTGGGTTTCTAATATGTTTTCAATGTGCAAATCAACTTCCATGTCTATTCCTCGTTGTCTGCTTTTCTTAAGCGAATTATTGACAAACGCTGATTTGTTGTATGTCCGTAGTTTTTGTTCTACTTCGTTTACTAAGTGCAAATCTATTTGTTCCTCATCAAGGCCATACATCTTTATTTCTTTGGCAGAAGGCATTACCTTAACCAATTCAGATTGTTTGTAGGCTCTTTCAAATCCATCATCCAACAACACCCAAACTTCATATAGGCTTATTACCTGAATTACTTTTCCAGTACCCACGTCATCAAGTTCTCTTACGGTATCATTTATTTGTAAAGACATAGTACAAAAGTAAAAAGCTCGACGGAAAACAAACAAAAAAATTAACAGAATTGAAATTTACCTACCTAAATAAGGCCTGAATAAGTGAGATAGCTTAAAAATAGGCCAGTTTAACAGGTTTTTTGAGTAAGAGTTGGTCTTGTGTGCGAAGCACGATAAAATAGTCACCTGGAGGCCATCCAGCAATAGAGAACTTAGCCTCATAGGTGTACGACCCTGGATTTCTTGGAATGCCT
The DNA here is from genome assembly GCA_047634195.1 of Flavobacteriales bacterium. Classification (GTDB taxonomy): domain Bacteria; phylum Bacteroidota; class Bacteroidia; order Flavobacteriales_D; family Luteibaculaceae; genus JBLIDJ01. The sequence continues at coordinate 11,439 of JBLIDJ010000073.1, read as the reverse complement.
TGTTTTAATCGTTTTACGGGTTGTCCTCTATCATTACTAACATAAGCACTTAACATGGTGTTGTTTCTGATATGGTAAGGTAAGTCAAAGGTCATCATATCAAATACTTTTACAGGAACTCCCATGCTGTCTGTTTTGTAATAGATATTGACAGCAGCATTCTCATTAGGTTTTAAGGATTGTAAGTACAGCCTAATTTTTGCTGTTTCTTTTTTATTTTCACTGCATACGGCGCTATACGGAAAGTTGTTTGTGATAAACCAAACTGCTTTTTGTGCTATTTTTTTTTCGTAATCGTTGATGGTTAAATAATTACAGACTTGGTGCCAAAAAGAAGGAGTGCTGTCAGGGAAAGCGAAAAATGCTCCAATGGTGGGCGTTTGTTTTTTCATGTTTGCTGAGAATACTTCAATGTTCAGTTCTTTTGAAACTCCTTCTGGCAGCGCAATTTTTTGCCTGTTTTTCATTAAAAATGATTGAAACTTAGGATCAAAAGGTTCGAGGAGTTGACCTGCATCAAGTTCAATTAATAATGTCTTGTCAGTTTTGTTAGTAATGACAAGTTGCAGGCAATTGCCGTTGTAGCAACCTAAACTTGTCATTTCCAAATCAATGAGTTGTTGTTCGTAAGCTTTTTTAATATTGATAAAACCACCCAATTCGTTGGCTTTAGCATTTATGTGAAATAATATGCTAAAACAAATAAATACACTGGAAAGCTTCGCTAATTTTGTCAAAATCATCTGGTTAAATTAATACTATTGATAGTAATGGACTTACCTATTAAAAAAAATCCGTGGAAAATTGTAACAACCCAAGAAGGGTATGACAATCCATGGATTAAATTAACCCACCATGATGTGATTAATCCTGGCGGTAATAAAGGTGAATATACAACCATTCATTTCAAAAACCTTGCCGTAGGGGTGATTCCACTTGATCAGGAACTTAATACCTATTTAGTAGGACAATATAGGTTTCCACTGCAACAATATAGTTGGGAGATACCAGAAGGTGGTGGGAAGTTCGATGAAGAACCAATAGAAACAGCCAAACGAGAACTGCATGAAGAAACCGGGATTAATGCCGAAGACTGGTTGCTCATTCAAGAATTTGATATTAGTAATTCAATTTCAGATGAAAAGGCTTGCTTGTTTTTAGCACGTGATTTGAGTTTTGAAGAAGCACACCCTGATGATGACGAAGAGTTAGCGTTAAAAAAAGTTCCTTTTAAACAAGTGTATCAATGGGTGCTTGAAGGTAAAATTAGAGACGGCTTAACAGTAGTTGCTGTGCTGAAAATTCAAACCTTGCTCTTAGAAGGTAAGTTAAAGTGATTTGTTGCCATAAATGGTAGTTACTAACAATTTTTTTAAAGCAATCCGGGTAAAATACTTTTTGAAGGAGATTTTATCTTGAATTATAAAGCCGGAGAATAATTCTCAAAAAAAATGATTTCATGGCACCTATTTTAAGCAAGTTCATGACTACTAATCTTACTGATTTGAGCATCGGTAATTTACATTTAAACATTAAAATATTGCTATTCAACAAGATAGTAAAAAGATAAGAATGTAATTAGACAAAATTGTATTCCCAAATCTAACTTTTTTTAAAGATACTAAATAGATGATTATTCTAATTTTGTATTTAATTTAGTTTAATCTTCAATTAGCCCTAAGGTCTTTTTTACTCCTGACTATCAGCTATAATGACTTAATAAATTAAAGAAGTTTAGTTTAAAAAAATTCAACTTTTTTGTTATAAAATTACGGGATCCATGATTTTTATATTTTTATTTTTAAAATTAATAGTTTCATAAAAAACTATTAATGAGTTACTTATGTTTGTTTTTTCTATAGATATAGAACAAATGAATAAAGATATTTTGATTAAAGCTAGATATGAATACTTTTGTGAATGAACATTATAATTAGACAAAATCTTCTTGAATTATTCAATTTGTTTTGCGTGTAAAAAATTCTTTAAAGTCAATAGTAATTTCATTTTTTTTTTAACTTTTTTCACTCAATATTTGTTCACTGGTTTAAGAGAGATAGGATACAGGATATTCGATTATTGGATTCCTATTTCTAATTATTAATACGATATTGATGTATATGACTACTGATTACATTGCTGTATGGGGAAATTGCTTACAAGTAATAAAGGATAATATCCCACTTCAAAGTTTCAAGACTTGGTTTGAGCCGATCAAACCTGTAAGGCTTGAAAATAACGTGTTAACGATTCAAGTGCCTTCTACCTTCTTTTACGAATGGTTGGAAGAACACTACATACACATACTTAAGCCTACCTTAAAAAAAGAATTAGGGAAAGAAGGACAATTGGAATACAACATTGTTATGGATGGTGGACATACCAATTCACAACCTTATACTGTAAAGGTCCCAACGTCTAATAAACGCGCTATTAAAAACCCTGCGGTTTCCATGCCGATCAATACGGATAAAGGCGAAATTAAAAACCCGTTTGTCATACCAGGTTTAAAAAAGATCAATGTAGAATCTAATTTAAACCCAAATTATAGTTTCGATAACTTCATTGAAGGCGATTGTAATAGATTAGCTCGTTCTGCTGGTTATGCTGTTGCTCAAAAACCAGGAGGAACATCTTTTAATCCCTTGTTGATTTACGGTGGAGTAGGCCTTGGTAAAACTCACCTAGCGCACGCTATTGGGGTAGAAATCAAAAATAAGTACCAAGACAAAACAGTGCTGTATGTAAACTCTGAAAAATTTACTTCGCAGTTTGTGGACGCTATTAGAAATGGTAGTGTCAATGACTTCAGTCATTTTTACCAAATGATTGATGTATTGATTATTGATGATGTTCAGTTTTTTGCAGCAAAAGAAAAAACACAAGATATTTTCTTCCACATATTTAACCACTTGCACCAAACAGGAAAGCAAATCATCTTAACAGCTGACAAAGCACCTGTAGATATGCAAGGAATGGAGCAACGTTTGTTGTCTCGTTTCAAATGGGGATTATCTGCTGATATGCAGTCACCTAATTTGGAAACCAGAATTGCGATACTAGAAAAGAAAATGTATGCTGATGGTATTGAGATGCCAAGAGAAGTAGTAGAATACTTAGCGTACAGCATTACCAATAATGTTAGAGAACTAGAAGGAGCGTTAATTTCTTTGATAGCACAATCTTCCTTAAACAGAAAAGCTGTTACCTTGGATTTGGCAAAACAAATGATTGACAAGTTTGTTAAAAACACTGCTAGAGAGGTTTCTATCGATTACATTCAAAAAGTGGTTTGCGATTATTTCGATTTATCAATTGAATTGATGAAAAGCAAAACGCGTAAAAGAGAAGTGGTGCAAGCCAGACAAATAGCCATGTTTTTCTCTAAAAAATTGACAAAATCATCGTTGGCTAATATTGGCGCTCACTGTGGTGGAAAAGATCATGCTACGGTACTACATGCTTGTAGAACAGTCAACAATCTTCAAGACACGGATAAGCAATTCAAAAAATATTTAGAAGATTTAGATAAAAAATTGGCGTTGCAATAAACATAACATCAAACAACTTTAAAAGGCTGTCTAAAAAAGATTTGAAATTGATTAACTTCGATTTCTTAAGATGATCTTTTTTAAATAGCCTTTTTTATTTTATAGTTTATGACCAAAATACTCATGGTGTGCTTAGGTAATATTTGTCGTTCGCCACTGGCAGAAGGAGTAATGAGACATTTGGCTGCTCAACACTCAATTCCTGTAGAAGTAGATTCTTGCGGAACCGCTAATTATCATGTTGGTTCCAAGCCAGATGTCCGTTCCATAAAAAAAGCCGCCGAATACGGCATTGATATTTCACCCTTAAGAGGCAGGCAGTTTTCTAAACAAGATTTTGAGCAATTTGATTTGATTTACGTGATGGATCAATCAAACTATGAAAATGTAATAAGTCTCAGTACTTCTGAATCGGATAAAAAGAAAGTGAAACTAATTTTAAATGAAATTAGTGAAACAAATAGCGAAGTGCCAGATCCTTATTACGGAGAGCTGGATGGATTTGAACATGTGTACCAATTACTCAACGAAGCGTGTAAAAACATCATACTAAAATTAAACTAACATGAAAAAGTCTTTGTTATTAGGATTGCTTTTTGCTTTTTTAGGGCTGTTACTCATAGTGCTTAGGGCAAATGACGTTCCACATCAAATGTTGCTTGTTGTGATTTTCTGCGGTCTATACTTGCCTCAGAAGTTTATGCAGCGCAAAAAAGGTGAAGTTTCAAAAAAGAGTGCACATATTTCTATTGCCTTGGTAGTCATTGGATTGGTGTTGTATGCTACACACAATACGTATGCATACCCAGTGCTATGTTTCACCTTACTTTCTGATTTAATTTTCCCATTAATTTTTAAGAAAAAATGAGCAAACTAGGCTCTGTTTACCTCATTCCCAATACCTTGGGTGGAGAAAATATTTCGGATGTTTTACCGTCTGTTAATCTTCAGAAAATGGAAGAGATTAGCTATTTTGTGGTGGAGACACTGAAAGTAGCGAGACGATTTCTTAAAAAATGTGGTTACACCAAAGACTTTTCGGAAGTAACTTTTTTTGAATTAAACAAAAGAACACATCCTTCAGACATACAGCGGTTCTTAAAACCCCTAAAAGAAGGGGAGCACCTGGGTGTTATTTCCGATGCCGGTTGCCCGGGTGTTGCAGATCCTGGCGCAGCTTTGGTAGCACTTGCGCATCAAATGGGTGCTAGAATCAAACCATTGGTTGGCCCATCATCTATCCTGTTAACTTTAATGGCTTCGGGGTTTAATGGCCAATCGTTTGCCTTTCACGGGTATTTGCCAAAAGAGCGGAAAGACAGAGTAAGGCATTTGCTGTACCTAGAACAAACAGTACAAAAAACAGGTGCAACCCAATTGTTTATGGACACGCCGTTTAGAAACAACAATGTGTTGGAAGATTTAATGGTGAGTTTAAAACCAGATACCTTGCTGTGCATTGGTAGTAACCTGACCATGGAAAACGAACGAACCACTACGATGACAATAAAAGAGTGGAAAACAAAATCCATAGATATTCACAAACAACCAGCCATGTTTGCGATAGGGAGGTTCGAAAGTTAGAAGATTCCTTACGTTAGAAGGTTTTTAAGGTTGGAAGGTCGAAAGTCAAAAGTCAAAAGGTCGTAAAGTCGAAAGTTTAAAGTCTGAAAACCTCTCGCATCGTAGGATGTACAATTCCTGTGTTTAAAAAGCATAGCGTTTGTTAGCTTGTATTAGAAAGCGATCTCGCTAGTCTTTGCCTAGTTTTCTAACCATTCAAAAATATTTTCCTCAACATACGTGTAAAGTTCACTTATTTCTATATATTTGACGGTGTTGTATTGCTGCATGCAAATAGACTTTGTTTGTGGTAATGTATGGCATTTGATTATTCGTATATTAAACGTGTAATCTACGCTTTAATATTGTTATGATATTTATAGTCAGTGTTTATAGTATGGAAATAAAGTAACTAAGGATATAGAGTGGATATGTGTACCGGTAAACATACCCGCACATTGTAATTAATTAAAAATATGGAATCAACATCTATTTTACGGCTTAATGATATTCTGAACCTTGACCGTATATTATCCTTAATTATTGCAAAAGGGAAAATTAACAAATCAATGGTTAAAAATCACCTCTCTTTAGATAGATTAGAATCTGATTTCATATTTAATACATTTTGTAAATACGCAGATAATCTTGATATTCTAAAAGCTGAATTTTATGGTGATGATTCTGCCTCTATTGTTCGTATTAACAAACCCGTATTAGACCGATTCATAAAAGATGGTGGATTTAACGAATACTTCAAGGAAAAAGAAGAAACACCAACTGTAAAACAAAAAAATGCACCAGCAAGTAGTAAAACTGTTACTAAATCTAACAAAGACACTTGGTACACTAACCCTTGGTTAATAGGGGTTACATTGGCTTTATTAGCGGCAATATTTAACACTAAAAGAATAATGAGTTTATTTAATAACGTAATTGATTCATTTTAAAAATTAAAAACTAATTACAACATTAGATATATTGGACCCTTCGGGTCGCTTCGCTTAAAAATATCTTAGCCGTTACGTGAAATAAATAATATGTCAGAGATATACTCCAAATTAAAAAATAGGTTATACAGTAATTTCTCTGATACAACACGCATGGGGTTCGAAAAAGTAGAGCTAACAAAGCTTGGTAGAATTAATCCATTTGAAGTAACTGTGCTTTGGAATCTGGATAGAAATATCCAAGATGTAGGAATTGTGTCCGAAAATATTGGTGCTGAAGCCTTCTTGATACCAGAGTATATCAATCATATTCTAAATTCAGTTACACTAAAACAAAAAAGAGAAGAATTAAGAAGTGCTGGATTTGATTTTGATTCTGATGAAATTGTATTTAGCAAGGTTGTCTATCTATATACAAATAATTTTTCTATATCGGAATTAAATGTTAAGCAATATTTTAAAGACAAAGGATTAAGATTAAAGATTAGATGCTTTGATAATATCCATGAAGAAAAAAGAATTGCAGTTTTATTTGGCAATGGGGAATATGAGCATTTAGTTAAACTAAACAACCCTTTAAACGATATAGATAGACTCAATAAGTCCCTGAATAATCTAGGTTTTGAATCGTTTATTATCAAAGATTCAACGAAAGAAAACTTTGATAAGGTTAAGTCCGAAATCCAAAGAAAAATTGCAGGTTATAATGAAATACTATTCTTTTATGCTGGACATGGTTATTATATGGAAGGGACACATTATTTAATTCCTACTGATGGTGACATTAAATCTCATAGCGACTTAGAAGAACAAGGAATACGCTTTGATGAAGTTTTGGAGCTAACGGAATCTACTGATCACAATCCAACTAGAATTTTTATTCTAGATTCGTGCAGAGTTCCAAGCATGCCAGATTATAGTGATGTCGCAATGGAAAGAATTGAAATTCCGAATTCATTTATTGCTTATGCCACATCAATAGGAAGTAAGGCAAAAGATGGGAACTATCAAAATGGCAGATTTACTTCTGCAATTTTAAACAACATTGAAAAACCGGACATAACCATTAATGAGATATTTGAAATGGTAAATAAAGAAGTGTCCCAAAGTACAAATAATGAACAAGTCCCTTGGTTTCAATCCTCTTTGACTAAGGAATATATGTTTAATGAATTAGTTAAAATTACATAACAAAACCTATGAATGAATGGGGTTTCATCGGAAACGAAACTTTGGTGGCACTTGCAAAGTCCGCCTCGCTAAGTTCAAAATAGCGCGGCATCTTGCCGCATTAAAGCGATTTTTTGTTCATTTTTTAATGATGTCTGCAATAAGTAGAATTTTAAAACACACAAACTTTGAGTGTTTGACAATCGTATAAAGGCTAGTTGTTTTAAATTAAAACACGATTATGGCAATTGGTGTAACTTATTGGTGTTAGTCAAGAGAACTTGGAGTACAAACGAAGTGAGACGCTACGTTTAGTTAGAGAACTTTGTCATGTGTCTAGTGCTGTCCGTTAGAAATGAGAAAAAGAAGGTATTCGATAATACCACCACTAGAGACTACCATGGAATTAAAAACAGAAAAAATACTACTTCGGGAAATTAAGGATTCAGACATTAAAAACGTTTTTATTGGTCTTTCAAATTTTGACGTAATAAAACACTACGGTGTTGGTTTTCATAGTTTAGAAGAAACAAAAGAGCAAATGAAATGGTTTGAAAACCCTAATCAGAGGTGGTTTGCGATATGTTCACATGATAACAAAGAATTTTATGGTGCTGGTGGGCTAAATGACATTTCTAAAGATCATAAAAAAGCAGAAATTGGACTTTGGCTTCTCCCTAAATATTGGGGAAAAGGAATCATGAAAGAAGCAATATCACTTATTTGCAATTATGGGTTCGACAGCCTGCAACTTCATAGAATTGAAGGATTTGTTGACGCTGGAAACAAAAATTGTAAAAGAGCAATGTCTAAACTTAATTTTGAATTTGAAGGAACAATGAGAGATTGCGAGTTGAAGAATGACAAGTTTATCAGCATGGATATCTATTCAAAAATAAAAGGCCCCCGCTGACCCTAGCATCTAGCTAAGTTCGAACTAGCGCGGCATCTTGCCGCATTAAAGTGCTTTTTTGCCATTTTAAATGATGTCAGCAATAAAAAGATTTTTAAAACTCACCAATTTTTAGTGTTTGACAATAGTATAAAGGCAAGGTGTTTTTAGGTTAAATTACGGTGATGGCTTATGGTGTAACTTATTGGTGTCAGTCCAGAGGACTTGGGGTAACAAACGTAGCGAGACGCTACGCTTAGCAAAGGTCACTATCGCTTATTTTTATCCGAAACAATCTTATTGGAAATTATTTTCCATCTACCCTTATTTAATAGAAAATATTTTCCAAACCACACGCTTAGCCAACCTTAGTGGAATTTTTTTTCCTAGCATAGCATCCCCCAGCTGAGCGTAGCGTCTCGCTGCGTTCAAAATAGCGCGGCATCTTGCCGCAGTAAAGCGCTTTTTTGTTTATTTTAAATGATGTCAGCAATAAGTAGATTTTTAAAACGCACTAATTTTTAGTGTTTGACAATAGTATAAAGGCAAGGTGTTTTTAGGTTAAATTACGGTGATGGCTTATGGTGTAACTTGTTGGTGTCAGTCCAGAGGACTTGGGGAAACAAACGTAGCGATGCGTTTAGCAAGGATCATTATCGCTTTTTTTTAGCCAAATGGTAGTCGCAACTACCTTACTAGGAATTATTTTCCAGCTATCCCAATACAATTGAAGGATTCTGGAGTCCGTTAAAACGAGCCATTGTGGGACTATCTCAAAATTTCTGAGAACTATCTTCCAATGTATCTGTATAAACTAAGTTTTAAGTTAAAACACAGATTCATTAATTACAAGGGATGTAGTCATCTTGTTCTTAGCTTAATAGCTAAACAATGGTAAATTGGGTATAAACACTTATTTTTTTAAATACGTATTTATACTTAGAAAAACAATCCGTTATTATTATACGTTTATAATCTGATCAAAAACAAAATATTTGAACAAGGTTTTCATCACGAGATTCCATTTTTAAGTTTGTATTAAACGTCAATGAAATAGCAGCGCACAAATAAAGGCAGCCGCTAACAAAGTGTAAAAATAATAAGGGTTAAGTACTAAACCGGAAAGTAAGTACCTTTTAATCCCTGAATTTCACTTCATAAAGCGTTACGAATAAGGCTGTTTTAATTCTTCTACTAAAAATTACATTTTAAATAACAATAAATTTTAATCCCTTAAAATGAACCAAAATGAGTTGTAAAAACATTCTCGAAAGACTTCTAAATGAAAGCAAAGTATCCTCGGTGCTATCAAAAAGCAATACAAAAAAAACAGAAATAGAAGAGTTCCAAACCACACTTCACCAACTTGGGTTTGACAAAGAACTAAACTGGGATGTCTACGGTGCCGATGGCTACTATGGAGGCTCGTGTATCAGTGCAGTAAAAGCCTTTTGCTCAAAAAACGGTATCAACTCCGACGGCACTATCGTAACAGATGCAATTGCAAAAAGCATGCTGTCGCGCTACGATATTTTAGACGAACTTCAAGATCTCTACATAGTCATCAAAACCAATCTAAATAAGTTAAGTCAAATATATAAGAGAGGTTCATCCAATAAAGGTGCGGTGGCTTCACTTCAAACGTTACTAAATGACCTAGGTTATGGCGAGCAATTAAAATGGGACAAATATAAAAACGATGGTGACTATGGTGAATCAACCACAGCCGCTGTAAAAGCATTTATGGATAAGCAAGGAATCTCAGGAGATTCTAATGAATTGAACACACAAACGGCAGAAGAGATTTGTAATGTCCTCGGTGCATATTTTGGTGCTAACTGGTACGAAAACTCCAAAGCCGATACAGCTGATGAAGCCAATTCATTAGTTGATTTTTCCGCCTCCAACTTTCAAGGTAAAAAGGTAAAAGCAGACATTAACTTTGTTGACAGCTTAAATAAAATTAACAACTATGCCAAGGCTAACAACGTGAAGATTCACGTAACGAGTTCATGGCGAGCTAATGCAAAAGTGGCTGGTGCCATTGTTAAGCCAGCCAAAAAATCAAACCATATGGCAGGCCATGCTATCGACATGAATATTGCTTTTGCTGGTGGTTGGGCCAATTCAGAATATTTAAAAAAGAGGAACCAAGGTAATTGGGATGCCAGCGTAGCAGGTTTTATCAAAGCCATCCGCGACGACAGTGTCCTTCGATGGGGGGGTGATTTCAAAACGGAAGATCCAGTCCACATAGACGACAAACTCAATATTGACAACCCCTCAGAATGGGAAAAACGCTACCTCGCAACTCAACAAGGCTAGTGATTTAGGTTGGCCAGCTCCTAACACTCTATACACAACAGTTGCGGCTTGTATTGTTATTTTGTTCCATTAATCTAAGTTTTTAGATGTTTGAGCGTTTGCGCAGCTAATCCCAATCGAATGCATATACTTTCCGTTATAGGCAATTGATCAAAACCTAAAAAGAAAAAGTATGAATACTCATGCTGACAAAACACAAGAGAGTAAAAGCCAATCGTTTTCGAATGGTGAAGCTAAGATGCAAAGCGTCAGTGAATCTGCCTTTCAGTTTGTAGATAACCGTCCTAAAGCCGCTCAAATGCAGCAATTGCAAGAATTAGCCAATAATAGCCCTAGAGTTAATGGTAGTGCTCAATTACAGGCAATGGCAGATAATTTTACGATCCAAAAAAAAACTGTTCAGCGCCAAGAGAATAAGACAGGTTTACCTGGTAATTTAAAAACAGGCATGGAAAATCTTTCAGGGTATTCTATGGATGATGTTAAAGTGCACTATAACGCTGATAAACCAGCTCAACTAAACGCGCATGCTTATGCACAGGGTAAGGACATCCATCTTGGACGGGGGCAAGAAAAGCATTTGCCTTATGAATTGGGACATGTTGTTCAGCAGAAAGAGGGAAGGGGTAAACCTACCATGCAAATGAAAGGCAAGGTGAATATAAATGATGACGCAGGGTTGGAAAAAGAGGCAGATGTGATGAGAGTGAAGGCTTTAAAAATATAAAATGGTAAAATATCTAGAAATCCAAAAGACGATCCATCGCGCTGAAAAACGAATTAAATTAATTTTTGAAAAAGAGGAACGTTTGATTCAGAAAGTAAGAACAATTGAAGCGTCTAGATGGAGCGCAACAATGCGTTGTTGGCATGTACCCGATACCGAAAGCAGCCTCGCTACTATTAAACAACTCTTTCCCAATCACAGCAGCCTTTTCGATAAAACTAGTAAACAAAAGGAAAACAAACCGCTACCATCAATAACAAA
>JBLIDJ010000072.1:0-14057 GCA_047634195.1 Flavobacteriales bacterium | reverse complement strand
AAAAAAGGTGGGGATGTTAGACTTTGCTGACAGACAAATATCACAACTTTCTGGCGGTCAACAACAACGTGTCTTTATAGCTAGAGCCTTGGCACAAGGCGCCGATTTATTCATCATGGACGAACCTTTTTCAGGTGTAGATGCAGCTTCAGAAAACGCTATTTTGGATTTGTTTGCCGACATGAAAAAAAATGGCAAAACAGTTGTTGTAGTCCATCACGATTTACAAACTGCCAAACAATATTTCGATTGGATGGTATTGTTAAACACTCGGCTGGTGGCTTCTGGCCCTACCGAACAAGTGTTTACCGACAAGCTACTACAAGAAACATATGGAGGGAAGCTAAACATCTTGTCTCGTGTAGCTCATTTGATGAAAAACAAAGAATTTCCAATGCGAGAAAAAAACTAAGATGGAGCTGTGGTCATTTTTCAGTATGCAAGAACCTAATGTTCGATTTGTTACCATAGGAACCATGTTGCTAGGTTCCAGCGCAGCATTAATTGGTTGTTTTTCCTACTTACGAAAACAAGCGTTGGTTGGCGATGCTATTGCCCACTCTATCCTACCCGGAATTTGTTTAGGGTTTTTGTTGAGTGGCACTAAAAACCCTTTGGCTTTAATTATAGGTGCGGTCATTTCGGGGTGGATATCTATTTTGGCCATTGAGTTTATTACCAAACAGTCGAAAATAAAAGCCGACAGTGCCATTGGCATTGTACTAAGCGTATTTTTTGCCATTGGTGTAATGATGTTAACCAGCATTCAACAAGGCGGAAATGCTTCTCAGGCAGGTCTTGACAAATACTTATTTGGAAAAGCTGCCAGCATGACCATGGATGATGTCTATATTTTTGGCGGAATAGCCGTCTTGCTTTTATTGGTCATCATCATCTGCTACAAAGGATTCAAAATACTTTCGTTTAACCCAGACTACGCTAGTGTGTTAGGATTGCCTACCAAGTTTTTGTCTTTCCTATTGGCTACCTCTACTGTGCTTGCTGTAGCTGTAGGTATTCAAGCCGTAGGGGTTGTGCTTATGGCTGCACTCTTGATTACGCCTGCTGCAGCAGCGCGCTTTTGGACTAATAGCTTAAAAAAGATGCTCATTTTGGCAGCCATTATGGGTGCCATAGCAGGTTGGATTGGCTGCTTGGTTTCATACGTTGCTCCTGCCATGCCTACTGGGCCATGGATAGTTATTTCACTAACCCTCATGGTGGGCATATCCATCATTGCTTCGCCTACCAACGGATTGTTGGCCAAATGGAAAAAATCGCAGTTGAACAATTACTTGATTTTACATGAAAATGTGCTGAAACTATTCTTTCAGTTAGGCGAACAAGAAAGCTCTTTTTTCAAATGGAGAGGATTGATATCCTTGAAACAAAAAAGGGATATAAAAACACGAGAACTTAAAAAAGGACTATCCATTTTAATGCAAAAAAAATGGATCATCAAAGACCATCACAGCTATCGTTTAACAGACGAAGGGCTTGTTCAATCCAAACGTATTGTGCGGTTGCACAGGCTTTGGGAGTTGTTCCTGAATAAAAGATTGGGTTTAGCACCCGATCATGTTCACCCCGATGCAGAAGTTATTGAGCATTTAATAACACCCGAGCTGGAAGAGATTTTAATGAAAGATTTGGGCGACCCTGCAATGGATCCGCATAACCAACAAATACCTTACACCAAATAGCATGATAGATACTAATGCACTTTGGATAATACTTACAGGAGCAATCATTGCTATCAACTGTAGCATATTGGGTTCGTTTTTAATGCTTCGTAAAATGGCCATGCTCGCCGATGCTATTTCGCACGCAGTGTTGCCAGGCATCGTCATTGCTTTTTTCATCACGGGCGACAGAAGCAACATACCCATGCTCATAGGAGCTGCTATGTTTGGTTTGTTTACCGTTTTTGTCATCGAGTTTTTGAGTAAAAAAATAAAACTGCAAAACGATGCTGCCATTGGTGTAACCTTTACTTTCTTGTTTGCACTGGGTATTATTTTAATTTCCTTGTATGCTGGTCAAGTAGATTTAGACCAAGATTGTGTGCTGTATGGTGAGATTGCCTATGTTCCATTAGACCTTATCATTCTTGACAATGGCTGGCAACTTGGGCCTAAAACTCTTGTCACCGCCTTTGTTCTGCTTCTTATCATCTTGCTAGGATTAAGGTATGCTTACAAAGGCTTTTACATTACTACTTTCAATCCCGATTATGCTATCTCTCTTGGTATATCGGCAGGAATTTGGCAATACGTGCTTATGGGCGCTGTATCTGTCAACACCGTCGTGTCGTTTGAAGCGGTTGGAGCTATCTTAGTAGTTGCTTTTATCATTGTTCCTCCTGCCACGGCATACTTGCTCACCCACTCCTTCAAAAAAATGATTGCTATTGCTTGTTTAATAGGGGTTGTTTCATCCGCAATTGGTTATTACTTAGCTTCGTGGCTCAACAGTTCCATCTCGGCATCTATGGCGGTTGTAGCTGGGTTCTTTTTCTTACTTGCATTGCTTTTTGGTCCGAAAGGATATTTTACTAAAAAGAAAAATAAGGAGTTGGAAACACCTTACACGGAGACAGCAGATTAAATCCATACGAATTGAGGTTTACTCAAACAATCCTATTAATTTTGCCGCATGGCTGACAATAAAGTTTTAATAAAAAATAAGCGCGCCAAATTCGAGTACGAATTTTTGGAAACCTTTACTGCTGGTGTTAAATTATATGGAACAGAAATAAAATCCATAAGAAATAGCAAGGCCAGTATTATAGAGGCTTATTGTATTTTTGTTAAAGATGAATTGATTATTCGTAACATGACTATCAACGAATATGAAAAAGGCGGTCATTACAACCATGAATCTCGAAGAGACAGAAAACTCTTGATGAACAGAAGTGAACTTGACAAATTGGCTAAAAAGCTGAAAAATCAAGGTTTAACCATTGTACCAACCTTACTTTTTATTTCCGATTCAGGTTATGCCAAAATAAACATTGCTTTGGCTAAGGGTAAAAAACTGCATGACAAACGAGAAGACCTAAAATCAAAAGATGCACAAAGAAGTATGGACAGGGCGCTAAAAAGTTAATTTTTGAAGCCGGTTAAATTCTTTCAGTAAAAGTGGATCCATCACTACATCATCATTCGTTTTAGCAAATTTACTTTGCTCAAAAATCAAAGACCCTTCTTGAAGCAATTGTTTGATACTTCTCACCAAAACACCAACATCTAATTTCTCTTTTGCCAACACGCTCAACGCTTCCTCATTTATAAACATGTGCTGAAACCAGCTAACGTAATTGGTTTTTAAAGCTGATTCTAGCATTAACAAATGAAGAATTGCTTTTTTTATAGGTTCAAAACAATCGGTAGACTGCAAATACAAAAAACAATTACTTCGCTCCTGCTGATAGGCTTGTAACCAGTCAACAGGGTTTAAGTCTTGACTAGGTATCAACGAATTAAAAGGAAGGTTTTGTACAGCATTTTTTTCTTCAGGTATTAAAGCCCTTTTTGCTTCAAAAGCTAAGGACAGTTTATGAACCCTAGCTTTCCAAACAGGACTAATAGGTGGGTTTTTAAAAACATAATCTTTAAAATCGAATACCTTAAATTCAAACGCATCAAGAACCTGCTCATGGTCAATCAATTCAGGTAGTCCGAGGTGTAATAAAGCTTCTTTTTCAGTCATCGTACTTTTCAAAAAATATTCTCCGTTTTTTTACGTTTGTAATGGTAAACAAAAGCGATGAAACAATTAATTATTTCCCTCACATTTTTCACCTGTTTACAAGCGTGTTCTCAGCAAACAACCCGTGAAGAAAACTTTCCTGTGCAAAAATCAGACTCGGTTTGGCAACAAGAACTAAGCCCTGAACAATACCATGTATTAAGAGAAAAAGGCACTGAGTTAGCTTTTACGGGTGATTATTGGGACAATAAAAAAGAAGGAATTTATTATTGTGCTGCCTGCCAAAATGCACTTTTTAGCTCTGACACAAAATTTAAATCTGGCACTGGGTGGCCTAGTTATTATGCTCCCATAGTTACTGCCAACGTTTTAGAAAAAAAAGATACCAGCTTTGGTTGGACAAGAATAGAAATTGTTTGCACCAATTGTGGTGGTCATCTAGGCCATTTGTTTGACGATGGACCACAACCCACAGGACTCCGATATTGTATTAATTCTGTGAGTTTGCTGTTTAAAGAAAAGTAATGGGTGTTTACAACATAAAAGTAGCACCAACTACAGGAAACCCTACAGATATAAGTTTACTAATAGGTTTGCTGTTGACAAAGTAAAAATCAATGGCTATTTCTTCACCAAAAATTCTTAAACCATAAGAAAAATAAGGGTCTTCGGAAAAAAACGGGACATAAAAATTGTCAGAGATAAACGATATTTTATCGGTAATTTGTTTTAATACGGAAAATGTAATGATTGGTTTTTGTTGAAGTTTATTTTCATGATACACCATACCTCCACCTACTGAGACGTTGTTTTTAGTACTGCCATAAGTAGTAGTAACGATACTACCTATCAAGGTGTTATCTCGCAGTAAGTTTCCATTGGCGTAGAAAACATTGGCCGATACTTTCCAAGAATCTTTAAAACGCTTATTTCCTTTTACGGACACAAAATATGTAGGGCTGTTCCCAAAAAAGGTAGAAAGTAACTCTACACCCCCACCTACTTGAAGATGATCTGTTATCCCATAGTTTACTTGGTTATAGAACAAATACTTGCTACTGAGGTAGTATTCTTTTTTTCGGAGTGTATAGGCTGTGGGTGTGATAAAATTAAAACCCGAAGTTATTCTTGTTTCTTCATCAAATTCTTTGTTTAATCTTTCGTTGTATCTTCTAAGTTCTTTAATTTTTTTTTGTGGAATGGCTAGTTGACCAAACATCTCACTTATGATTGTTATGGAACTAGATGATCTTTCAAGAATCCGCCCGTATATTACTTCTCCTGATTTTAGGGTGATGCGGTATATTTTTTTCTCGGATACGTCTTCTTCTTGTGCATTACATGCGACAGCAACAAATAAGCTGGCAAGCAACATACATAACTTTAAATACTTTTTACCTCTTATCTTTATCACGGCCTAAAAATAACAAATAGCATTAAATAAAATCAGATATTAATGAACATTCATCAATTAAAATCAACCTTAATGAAGGCTTTGCAACAGCCACTTCCTGGTTTGGATGCACAATTGAAAATGGCACCGAGCTCAAGGCCGCTCAAACCATCGCCTAAAGGTGAGAAACCGAGAGAAAGTGCGGTACTACTCCTCATTTCTGAAATTAATAAAATTTGGTCTATCACCTTTATACAAAGACCAATATATGAAGGTGTGCATAGCGATCAAATAGCTTTCCCGGGAGGAAAAAAAGAATTAACCGATACTAACTTATTGCAAACAGCCCAGCGCGAAACAGAAGAAGAAATTGGTGTGACAGAAGACCAGTATGAAATATTGGGCGCGTTAACTCCATTATATATTCCACCAAGTAATTTTTATGTTAACCCTTATATAGCCATAAGTCATAGCGAATTAACTTTTGTACTGGATGAAAGAGAAGTTGCCTCACTCATACAAATCCCCATTAAGGATATTATAAGTTCCGAAATTAAAAAAGAACAATTAATTCGATTATCTTCTGGAAACCAACTTACTACCAACACTTATTTTATGAACGGAAAAACCATCTGGGGAGCTACCGCTATGATTTTGAGTGAGTTTGAAGCACTTTTATCGTTTTCTTAGCTTATACCTACCTTTTAGCGCTAGTTTCTGCTAAACATTTAGTATCTTGAAATGAATTAAAAAACAAAAAGACATGAAAATTCTTGTCCCTATCGATTTTACTTCTTTTTCAGAAAACGCTGCTCTTGCTGCCTTATCATTGGCACAAAAAACAAAAGGAGAAGTACATTTATTAACAGCCATCAGCGTCCCTTTAGACTGGGCGTTTACCACTATGGGAGCTGGGGTGGGCTCAGGCATACCCTCCGATTTGTTTCTTACAGAAACACCCAACTTTGATGAAAACAAAGTAAAAGTGAATGAGCAACTTACAACATTTGCCAACTCCTTGCCTAAAAACGATGTGACCATAAAAACAGAAACAACGATTGGTTTTCCTTGGGAACAGATTACACAATATGCCGACAACCATAAGGTAGACCTAATAGTGATGGGTACGCATGGTGCTAGCGGTTTAAACGAATTATTTGTTGGCTCTAATGCTGAAAAAATTGTTCGATATGCAGAATGTCCTGTTCTCACTTTACACGGAGAAGAAAACAATATAAATTTTAAAAACATGGTTTTTGCATCATCATTTTTTGGAGAAACGGCCAAGTCGTTCCCTCAAATTGTCAAACTAGCCAACATTTTTGACTCCCATATTCATTTGCTCAAAGTAATTACTAATTCTTCGTTTGAGACAACACGGTATAGCACAAAAGTGATTGAAGATTTTATCGCTCCTTTTAATTTAACGAATTATTCGATTCACACCTGCAATGAAACTTCTGTGGAAAAAGGTGTGCTCAATTTTGCCGAAGACACTGACGCAGATTTAATTGCCATAGAAACACACGGAAGAAAAGGGTTAATTCATATGTTTATTGGTAGTATTGCAGAAGATATTACGAACCATGCTAAAAGACCCGTACTTACTGTTAAAATTGAAGAAGTTCCTATCAATTATGGGGTAATCTTCCCAGGTAATTAATGCATTTTAAACCATTTTATGAAACAAAAAGTAGTTACATTAGTATGGATTTTATTCTTCATCACTAATCTTAGTCAAGCCATGAATCAAAAGACAGACACCATTACCCTCGGAGCTGGTTGTTTTTGGTGTATTGAAGCTGTTTTCCAACATGTTAAAGGTGTTGAGAACGCAGTTTCTGGATATTCAAATGGTAAAATACCCAACCCAACATATGCTGAAATTTGTACAGGACTGACTGGTCACGCAGAAGTTATTCAACTTACCTATGACCCTTCTGTGGTTAGTTTAACCAACATACTAGAAGTGTTTTTTGGCACACACGACCCAACAACGCTTAACAGGCAAGGTGCCGATAGAGGAACACAATACCGAAGTGCCATTTTTTATCATACAATTGAACAAAAAGAAATTGCAGAAAAGGTGATTAAAACACTCAACGAGCAAGAGGTGTTCAACAACCCTATTGTTACAGAAGTAACACCCGTAGATGTGTTTTACGTTGCTGGAAACGCCCATCAAGATTATTATTTTGAGAATGGAGACTCTCCGTATTGCCGCATTGTCATAGAACCAAAACTGGAGAAGCTTAAAAAAGTTTTTTCTGATAAACTCAAATAGCATTCGTGCTCAATATTTTTAACTTTGTGCGCAAATAACAAAGAATGATTTTACCCATAATTGCATATGGCACTGCTATCTTAAAAAAAGTAGCTGCTCCTATTACTCCCGAATATCCAAAATTGGATGAACTTCTTAGCAACATGTTTGAAACCATGTACGACTCCAACGGGATAGGATTGGCAGCTCCACAAATAGGCGTTTCTATACGCTTGTTTATCGTTGATGCTAGTCCATTTGCTGAAGATGAGGAAGAAGATAATAGCCACTTGGCAGGATTCAAAAAAATATTCATTAACCCTACCATTCAAGACGAAGAAGGCGAGCCTTGGAGTTTTGAAGAAGGTTGTTTAAGCATTCCTGGGATTAGAGAAGCCGTAGAGCGCGAACCTAACGTGACCATTCATTATTTTGATGAAAATTTTGAAGAACATATCGAAACATATGACGGATATGTAGCACGTATTATTCAGCATGAATACGATCATTTGGAAGGAATTTTGTTTACCGATAAAATATCTCCGCTAAAAAGGAGTTTATTAAAGTCTAAATTAGCTAACATTGCCAGAGGAAAAGTAAATGTTGGTTACCGTATGAAATTTCCGCAATCAAAAAGAAGATAAATTATGAAACAATTTTTGGTAATGGCTACTGCCATTGTGAGTTTATGGGCTTGTTCTGCACAAAATGAACAATCACCTGAGAAAATGAGTAAAGATGAAATCATTGCTGTTGTCAATGATTTACACGACAGTTTAGTAAATCCTACTAGCTTAGAGCTGAGTGCTGAACATGCAAGTAATTTAATGACTTATTGCACTGCTTTTGCTGACAAGTTTCCGTCTGATAGTTTGGCTCCAGAAATGTTGTACAAGGCTAGTCGTTCGGCACGAGGATTAAAGGATTTCACTAGATCAATTGCTATTTACAATCAAATCATCAGTGATTATCCTGAATACGAAAAATTGCCAGAATGTTATTTTTTTAAAGCATTTATCTACGACAACGACCTCAAGGATAAACCCAAAGCAGAAGTAGCTTACCAAGAAGTAATGGCACAATTTCCAGAGCACCGCTTTTCACAAGATGCTAAATTATTGATTGAGCATTTGTATTTGACTGATGAGGAACTTATAAAGTTGTTTGAAGAAAAGAATAAAGAAGCAGATCCTTCATAGGGTTTGTTAGCAGTTAGCAATTACCCGTTAACCTAATTTTTTCTCTAAAATCTCAACACATTTACCTAATTCCCTTAAATCCCGATTCCGATAGCTATCGGAACGGGACAAGCTTTTCAAACCTACTAAAAACATGGATTCCATTCTTCCACTGCGTTGCAAAAGGAATGATAAACTATTGACTAACTACTCATTACTTTGTAGTCCTTAGTATTCAGTAAATAGTCCTCAGTAGTTTTGTTAACCAACGGTTCTGGCTCTCATTATTTTGTACTCATTACTTTGTAGTCCTTAGTATTCAGTAAATAGTCCTCAGTAGTTTTGTTAACCAACGGTTATGGCTCTCATTATTTTGTGCTTTTTACTTTGTAGTCCTTAGTATTCAGTAAATAGTCCTCAGTAGTTTTGTTAACCAACGGTTCTGGCTCTCATTATTTTGTACTTTTTACTTTGTACTGAATACTATTTACTAAGGACTAACTACTAAGAACCTAAAATCCCGATTCCGATAGCTATCGAAATCGGGACAAGCTCTGATATCCCGAAATTCCGATAGCTATCGGAACGGGACAGGCTCTGCAACCGAAAACCTTACTTAAACAATTTAAAACTACGTTGCTGCTCACCTGCTTGCACTTTTAAGATGTACACGCCTGTAGCTTGCGGAATATCCAGTGTTTTTTGATCAGTGCTTACTTTAGCAAAATTCCAGTTACTTACTTCTTTGCCTGTCATATCAAACAACAATGCTGTTACTGTAGCTGGCTGTTCAAAGGCCAAATCGAGTACTATCTTATCATCCTTTACAAATGCATTAGCGGCTAATTCTTGTACTTGCTCTTCTCCTATTCCTACGGTAGACTTTACAACTACTTTATCATCAGACAAGACTGCACATTCAAGGTTTCCATTGTGTGCAATTAAACTTATGTCGTGAATACCTGGTGTAGTAAATACATGTGAGATGTTTTCTTCGTAGTAAAATGAATTGTTTTCTGACACATACCAGATATATTCGCTAGATCCTTCCGATTTGTTGGTAAAAGCAACTTCACCATTGTGAACGGCCAAATCTATTTCGATGTCTGATTTTTCAAACGTTGCAATTACTGCTACTGGCTCAAACACTTCTACTTCTGCATACGCGCTTGGACAACCCATATTGGTATTGCTTTCACGAATGGTGTACACTCCAGGGCTTAAATCTTTCCACACTTGACTATTGGTCACCATGTTTTCAGACACCAACTCGTCCAACTCGTTGTACAAAGCCATGCCAATAACTTGACTGCTTAAGTTTTCTGCTTTTATTTGGCCATCGTTGGTGCCAAAGCATGTAGCATTACGCTCCAACACTCCGCTCATGATTGGGCTAATGTGAATATTGAATCTTGCCATGGTGGTTGTATCACTCAATTCTCTGATAATGCTTGGCTCTGAACGTATGTCAAACCACTCTCCGGTAAACTTATCTTCTAACTGCAAACAAGAACCTGCATGCATGTCGTTGAAATCGTAAAAACGTAACTCAAAATCACCACTTACTCCAGCTTCTACTACTAAAGGTACACTGCTTAATCCTTGAGGAATAGAATTAATAGACAATTGTTTTAAATCTTCTGATAAGAAATAGAGATTAGGAGCTGTAGGAGTAGATGCTTTAAAAATTTCGGTATCGTATTTTTCAAATGAATTTTCTGACCCCGTTATTTGAACCATAACAGCAGCACTCAGATATCCATTTGATACGTTTTGGGCCTGTACTCTTATTTTTGGTTTTACACCCGTGCTTTTAATAAAGGCAGTTCCAGTAGTTACTTTATCTGATTCATCAAAGGTAATCGATTGTCCAACAGAAGTAACCTGCACCCAAAATGCTTTATGAGAAGGTATTAATCCATCTGGTATTGTCGTATTGTTATTAATTACTCCAAATGGTGAAGTACCTATATCAGCAACACCATTGTATGAATAATAACCATTATTCGCATTACTATACATCCACATCGATGCAGCAACATTTACTGATCGGTCTAACAAATCAAAATCAACCGAACTCATATATGGGTTGCCCACTAAATTCCAACCTTCTTCTACTGCTAAAGCAGTAGACTCATCAGTATAGTTTAATCCAATCACTTGTTGTCCTTGAGCTGGTAAACCAATGTCTTCTAATTCCCTGTCTCTTGCTCCTGTGTATAATCTAAAACCAGTTCCTGGAGAATTTCCTACAGTAATACCCGGTCCACGAACCCACCCATCGTTTCTGTCTAAATCGGTATCATCTTGTGAATTAAACGGATCGTATTCTGTTGAAATATTGGCATCATATGTTAATACACTGCACCATGGATTAGTAGCCCAACCAGTGCCTTCAATACCTTCCATTGGCCAGCCTTTGTAATACCAACTTGCTAATCTAAAGTTCTCAATTGGTGAAGCCCAATCGTTCCAACCAACTATATCTCCTCCAGATGAAAGATCCATGTCGCGTTCACAAATAACTCCTCGACCTGTAATAATACCAGTTGCTACTTCATCTGTTAAATCTGCTATTCTTGCTGTTTCGGTAGCTCCGTCTCCAGTAGATACTAAGCGTAGTTGACGCAATGGCGCGGTATCTTCTGGCCCAAAGGTCGCCAAAGTAGCTCCATCTTCAATGTCTAAAATTCTTGTTACACTCGCTGTTCCATCAGCTATTGTTTTAGTACCTCCACCAGTAATATCCAAATTTGCATAATCGTGTATGGCAATTGTTTGAACTCCAGCTGCATCATAATCAACTGTAGAAGTTGTGTTAAAAGTAAAGGTTCCAAAACCTGTCGGGAAATTATTAGTTCCAGAGAGGGCCAAACGGCAATCGTCATTAATATCTAAAATTTTCCCACCTAAACCTGTAAAAGTAAAGGCTTCAACATCGAAAGTTGCCGTAGTACTGATGGTAACATCACCTTCAGTGGCAGAAGTTCCTTGTAAGGTTTTAGTACCTGCTTGATCAATGATTAGGTTACCGTAATTAAGTCCTTCAACTTCTTGAGCAGTACCATTATAAGTTGTTGTAGATGTAGCAGCAATGGCTCCTGATACAACTGTACCACCAAATGGAACTAATGCAGAAGTTTCGAGAAAATCTCCAGCTGCTATGTTTAAGGTAAAGTCTCCAGCAATAGCATTTGCATTCGCATCCAATGTAACAGTAGTACCATTAATATCAAGAGTATTAACAATAGTAATATTATCATCTACAGTTTTAGTGTTTCCCCCGTTTATGGTTAGGTTATCAAAAATATGCGTACCGTTAGAAACCGATTGTACTCCGTCTGCATCATTAAAAACTACTTCTGAAGAGGTAGCGTCAAAATCATACCCTCCAGCAAAAGCTGGTAAATCACCTTCACCAATAATTAGCGTCCCATCTGTTACCGTTACACTACCAGCCCCACCAGTAATTTGAAATGCTTGGGTTGTCTCTAAAGTAGTTCCAGTAGAAACCAATAAATTACCAGCAACAGTAATATTGTCTAGCAATGTTTTGGTTCCACTTCCTCCTTGTATGGTTAAATTGCCAAATGTAATATCAGCACCTGAAGCGCGAGAAACATTTTGTGAGCCACCATTAAATATCACATTAGAAGAAGGCGCAAAAGTATGTGTATTATAATTACTCGGAAAATCCCCATTATTATACTGCAGTGTTGCACCCGCAGCAACATCTAGTGTAGTGGCAATCGCGCCTGATTTATCCCAATTACTATTTGTTAACTGTACAATTCCATTATTAATATCAAATAAAGTTTGCACAGAATTAGTTGCTCCTGAAAAAGTCAAATTAGCGCCCGTAGAATTAATAACTACATTACCAAATGCAATACCGGCAGGACTCGTCATTGTTTCAGTATTATTTTTAGCGAAAGTTACCGTAGATGCTGCATCTAAGGTGCCTGAATATCCTGAAGGAAAATTAGCATCACCATTTATTGTTAAATCTGTACTTGCATCCATCACCAATGCACCTGAACCACTCAATGCTCTGGTAGTTGCAATAATCAATTCACTACTATTAGTGATAGTTAAGTCATTAACATTAGTAATAGTAGCATTTACTGTAACGTTTCTTCCTCCATCAATTTCAATATTAGGGTAATCTAAAGCAACATCTATCACTTGGGTATCATCAGTACTTCTAGTGAAGTGAACCGTTCCGCCAGTTGCATTCCATGTTCCAGTTGCTACAATAGCAGTTGTTGCAGTATGTAATTTTAGGGCTCCGCCTGTCATATTAAAAATACCACCAGTTTGAATATCTAAAATCCCAGGAGAATTAATTGTAGCAGTTCCACCAGTTACTGAAAAAGTTCCATTTCCGCCAGGCCCTACATTTTGATTTAATGTTATGTTCCCATCACTACTCAAAACCCCACTATTAAGCGTTAGTAAACCATTAGCTAGTGCATCATCGTCTTGCACAGTTATACTAGCAACATCCAAAGTCCCTCCATTAATAGATATTGTTGCACCCGAATTTGTTACAGAACCAACAACAGTCAAAGTACCCCCAGTAATATCAATAGTTCCCCCAGTAATTGTAATTGATGCGGCATCCCCTCCCGCACTTACATCTATTATTGCTCCTGCACCTATCGTTACAGCATCGGTTGATTTAGGTGCATTTGCACCAAGAAGACAACCCACTCCACTCCAATTCCCAGCTGTGCCCCACAAACCATCCGCTGCCACGCCACTCCAAGTACATGCCTGCCCTTGACTCTCACTCAACAATGCAACAACAAAAACCGATAGTATGATTAACTTTTTCATAAGCCAATATTTTTAATAATTAAATGTTTGAAATATCCGTTGTTTCACTAGAAACCATCCATCGGTAAATGTAAGTAATTCAACCGATTATTGTGTCGTTTTCGTTAAAAAAAGTGGGGTAAGTCCTTAGTAATAAGTATTCAGTAATGAGTAGTTAGTACTCAGTAAAGAGTAATTAGTAATGAGTATTAAGTCCTTAGTAAATAGTGCTAAGTATTTGGTAGTAAGTAATGAGTATTAAGTCCTCAGTAAGTAGTAATAAGTCCTTAGTAAAGAGTATTCAGTAATAAGTAGTTAGTACAAAATAGCGAGAGCCAGAACCGTTGGTTAACAAAACTACTGAGGACTATTTACTCATTACTAAGGACTGCAAAGTAATAAGTAGTTAGTACAAAGTAGTAGTTAGTAAATAGTACAAAGTAAAAAGTACAAAATAATGAGAGCCAGAACCGTTGGTTAACAAAACTACTGAGGACTATTTACTGAATACTAAGGACTACAAAGTAATAAGTAGTTAGTACAAAGTAGTAGTTAGTAAATAGTACAAAGTAAAAAGTACAAAATAATGAGAGCCAGAACCGTTGGTTAACAAAACTACTGAGGACTATTTAATAGGTAACAGGTATCAGGTATCAGGAATTAGGTTACAGGAATTAGGTTACAGGAATTAAGA
>JBLIDJ010000071.1:0-14425 GCA_047634195.1 Flavobacteriales bacterium | reverse complement strand
AAGAAAACGAAGGACGTACTTTGTATTTGTACACCCTCGCTCATCCTAGAAATGTGATGTTGGCCAAAATGATTTACAATGCACTTTTGTTGAGTGTTGTTGCTTTCAGTTGTTTTGTTTTATACACTCTTTTTCTGGGAGATAGCATCATTCAAAATGCCAACATACCTATGTTTTTAACTGCTTTGCTACTAGGAAGCATAGGATTGAGTAGTTTATTGACAATGATTGCCGGAATAGCCTTTAAAACCAACAACAACATGGGGCTGATGGCCGTCTTAGGTTTTCCTGTTATTTTGCCTTTTATGCTTACGCTTATCAAGTTTTCTAAAAATGCCTTAGATCAATTTTCTTGGGAAGCCAACGGGAAATATGCTTTAGTGCTATTGGCTATCAACCTGATGGTGGTTGTTCTGTCGGCTATCTTATTTCCATACCTCTGGCGTGATTAACATCAACGTTAATACCCTTGTTGATGGTGCATTTATTTCTTTTTTACTAAACTATCGTTACAGTAATATCAATCTACTTCGAAATATAGTTTTAATGGGTACCTAGAAATAGGCTCGTAATCATAAGATGTTCATCTTTTTCACGAGAGTAAAGTTATAAGGGTAGGAGGTGGAGCTTTCATCAATTATTGAGGGTCTGCTAAAAAACAGGTATCGTTTTGTTATTCAATTATTTATATTTTTTCGCTAAGTATTAAGAGCAAGGTTATGGAGTGACAATAAACAAAAACCTTGCGCTTTTTGTTCGTTAGTCAGAAAATCGCCCTCTATTTCGTTGTCTTCAATTCACAGTATTAGTGTACGGCTTCATTTTGTCTCCTCATATAGGTCGTTTTCTGACTTTTTCAGCAAATCCTAGTTATTAGCTAAAAAAAAAGGCTATTTCTAAAGATAGAAATAGCCTTTTTTATAAAAATTGATAGTTGCGATTTGATAGACACAATTGAAATGAGAAGTATTGATGTCAATCGGGGTAAATTTACGTGATGAAACTACCGTTAACTAAACTCTTAGATAAGTGAACAAAAATATCGGATAAAAAAAAGAGTCATACACAAAGTGTATGACTCTTTTTAAAGTATCAGTTATTGATTACTCAACATTTAAGCTAGCGTAATCAATGTTTATATCGCTCATGTCAAGGAAAAACATATCAACGTTGTTCTCATCACCAACAACAAACATGTTAACTAGTCCATTGTTATTAGCGTTTGAATCAAAATCGTAAGACAAGTTGTTCAAAGAAGAATTAGAAACTAATGATTGAGTGTACTCACCTTCTAAGAATTCTGTGTCTTCGTCAGCTAAGTAAGAAATATCATAGTTAGTATAGTAACCATCTTTGTTCATTCCAAAAGAAGTAGTAGAACCGTACTCACCAAAAGCAACTTTTTCCATTTTTGCATCTCCACCAGTGGTGTAGTTAATGTCAGCAACTAATTGACCTTCTTCAAAACCATATGCGTAGTTGTATCCATTTACAACATAGTAATCATCACTGTTACCTGTAATTTGGTATTCTACTGATTCTTCATCAGTAATCATGAAATCTTCAGTAGAATATTCTACTACATCAACTTGGTAAGTAGCACCTTCTTCGTTGTAATTAACAACAAACATGTATAATTTTTCATCTTCCATTGTGAAATCTTCATTGAAAATTTCAACTTCTTGACCTGACTCAGTGTCATTAGTAGTCATAACCATTTTGTTAGTACCTGTATTCATATTGAATGCACTACTTTTTTCACCATAAGCTAAATCGGAAGAATAAGACTCGTCTCCGTAAGTTAACGTATATCCAGCAATACCTTCATCTACGATTGCATCAACAATGATTGCTGAAGTTTCACCATCACCAATTGTTGGGTTTGATGCTTGAACACCCTCTGGTAATGATTCTTTGTCGCATGATACAGAAAATGCAGCTACAGCTACAGCTAATACAGTACCTAAAATTCTAAATTTTGTCATAATCTAATTGTAATTTATTTAATTTCGAAACAATATTCTCACAAATATAAAAAAAAGTTGTAATAACATGCAGCTTCGACCGCTATTATTTTTAACGATAAAGTAATCGCTGTAGCTTTAATGGATAGAATTAAAAGCTGCTTGCATGATGCGTGTCGCTTTTAAAATATCTGAATCGCTTATATTTAGTGGAGGAGCTATTCTAAAGCTTGTGTTGGCTGAAAGAAACCAAAAACCAATGAGTCCTGCATCTTTACAGTAAAGTACCACTTGTTGCACATGATCGCGGTTGAACATTTCTATGGCGAAAAACAATCCTTTCCTTCTTATCTCTTTTATATGAATTGATGATAAGCTTTGCTCAATTGTTTTGCCTTTTTTTTCTACTCCTTCAATTAGCTTTTCATCGAGCAGTACTTCTAAGGCTGCTTTTCCTGCGGCACACATCAATGGATGTCCACCGAAAGTGGTGATATGCCCTAACTCTGGGTTATGCGTTAGCAATTCCATCTTAGCGTTTGAACTCACAAATGCACCCATGGGCAAGCCGCCACCAAGTGCTTTTCCTAGCGTAAGAATGTCTGGGCAGACATTAAAATGTTCAAAAGCAAACATTTTACCTGTTCTTCCAAATCCTGTTTGAATTTCATCAAAGATTAGTTGAGCTCCTGTTTCGGTACATTTCTGCCTTAACGCGAGCATAAATTCGAGGGAAGGAATTCTAACACCCGCATCGCCTTGAATGGGTTCAACGATAACAGCCGCGCATTTGTTGGTAATATTCTCTAAATCAGAAATGTTGTTGAATCGTAAAAACTCAACATTCGGTAGTAAGGGTCGAAAAGCGTATTTTTTGTTTTCATTTCCTGTAACACTTAGCGCACCATGTGTACTTCCGTGATAGCTTTTTTCAAATGAAATTAACTGAGTTCTTCCAGTAATCCTTTTGGCCAATTTGAGAGCACCTTCCGTAGCTTCGGCTCCAGAGTTCACAAAATATACTTGATTGAGCGAAGGCGGTAATTGCTGACAGAGTAACTGGGCGAATTCGCGCTGACTATTTTGTTCGTACTCGCCATAAACCATCACATGCAAATGCTTGTCTGCTTGATTTTTGATGGCTTCAATCACTTTTGGATGACCATGACCAATGTTGGATACGGCAATGCCACAAATAAAATCAAGGTATTTTTTACCATCAGTATCAATAACATAACTCCCCTCGGCATGACTAATACGTATGCCAAAGGGATGAGATGTAGTTTGAGCCAAATTAACTGGAAAGTCAGTGATACTCATGGTGTCTATGTTTGCTAGATGATTATCTAGTGATTACGCTTTTTTACGAGCTATTGCTTTTTTAGCAGCGTTAACAATGTTTATGGTGTCAATACCATACTTAGTCATTAGCTCTGCGGGAGTTCCACTTTCACCAAACGAATCGTTAACTGCTACATATTCCATAGGTGTAGGGTTGTTTAAGGCTAGTGTTTGTGCAATACTATCGCCCAATCCACCATTATATTGGTGCTCTTCAGCAGAAACAACACACCTTGTTTTAGCCGCTGATTTTAAAATAGCTTCCGTGTCAAGTGGTTTGATGGTGTGAATGTTGATGATTTCAGCATCAATTCCTTGCTCTGCTAAAATGTATCCAGCTTCAATAGCTTTCCAAACTAAGTGTCCTGTAGCAAAAATAGAAACATCGGCACCTTCATTCAACATCAATGCTTTACCAATGATAAATGGTTCATCTTCTGGAATAAACACCGGTACTTTAGGACGACCAAAACGTAAATAAACAGGTCCTTCAAAATCGGCAATAGCCATGGTAGCTGCTTTAGTTTGGTTGTAATCGCACGGATTGATAACCGTCATGTGAGGTAACATTTTCATCAAACCTAAATCTTCTAGTATTTGATGTGTAGCTCCGTCTTCACCCAAGGTAAGACCAGCATGGGAAGCACATATTTTTACGTTTTTGCCACTATAAGCAATACTCTGACGGATTTGGTCATAAACCCTTCCTGTAGAGAAGTTGGCAAATGTTCCGGTAAAAGGAATTTTACCACCAATTGTCATACCTGCAGCCATGCCCATCATATTAGCTTCTGCGATACCCACTTGGAAAAAACGTTCTGGAAATTCTTTTTGGAACGCATCCATTTTCAAAGATCCAGTTAAATCGGCACAGAGTGCAACTACATTTGGATTGGTTTTTCCTAATGCTAATAATCCTGCTCCAAAACC
Organism: Flavobacteriales bacterium; assembly: GCA_047634195.1. Classification (GTDB taxonomy): domain Bacteria; phylum Bacteroidota; class Bacteroidia; order Flavobacteriales_D; family Luteibaculaceae; genus JBLIDJ01. The sequence continues at coordinate 10,190 of JBLIDJ010000071.1, read as the reverse complement.
AGAACGGGTGTCTTTTTCGCCAAAAGTTTCAAATTGTTTCATCCCTAAAATCTAATATTAAAAGTGCTGCCTGAATTTATATTGAAATGCTGAGTTTTTGTGTACAATGTTTCTCGTGCATTTTTACTACGGTATATTGCTTTGTATTTTCCTGGTTGCAGAAAATATCTTTCTCTGGTATAACTTGGGTTGAAGTTAAGCACCCAAACCAATTCGTCTCCTACTACTTCGTAAATGGCTCCAAAACCTTGACTGGTAAACGACACATTGAGCAATCCTGCTTGCGGAATAGCAATGTCTGTCACCTCGCTTTGTGAGATAACAACGCTGTCCATGAAAATTCTTGGATAGGTTAATATCTCCAAATCGTACAAGCCTGTAATGTAATTTTCTTTGGTATCGAAAGATTGGACGTGAAGTGTCTTTGTTTTTTTGTGTTGTCGTACAATCGCATCTACCGATCTGTTGCTCACTTTTCTACCCACAATTTTCAGGTCCAATGTTCCTTGAGGAGCATAGAGCGCAAAAGTGTTGTGCTCACCTGGTTCAATCACTTTGTCGTACACTGTAACTGGAGGAATCGTTTGTGCAACAATTTTATAGGTATACAAGGCGTCAGCCAATATGGTGTCGGGATTGTTTAAATGATTAAGTGTATGCGTGTAATGATATTTCAATTCACCTGTTTTTTGGTCAATCATTTGAATGGGCACATTGGTCTCAGTCGGTTTTTTCGAAGTATCTAATAAGTCAACTTGTGCCGTCGTGTTTTGAACAGCCTCTGCCAATACAATTCTCAGCACCAAACGGAATGTTGCTTCATCTGCAGCATCGTAGTAGTTGCCAACACATTCGAAGTTTTTAATGAAATCTTGATCCAAACCAATACCAATAATGAAAGGTTTTAAAATAACTCCCCTCGATTGTAGTGCCTTTGAAACAGCACAAGGATCTTCGTCGCACGCTTCCAACCCGTCTGTAATAAGAATAATAATATTTCTTACACGGTCTTGTTTAGGAAAGTCATACGCTGCTTTTTCCAATGAACGAGCAATGGGTGTTGTGCCTTTAGGAACAATGGTTTTCAGCCTTGTTTTTATGGCATTAAAATTATTAGGCGCAAACGGTATTTCTAGCTTGGTGTCGTTGCAATCTTGTTTTCCTTTTTCTATCGTTGTCTGGTGACCATACACACGCATAGCAACTTCAATGTTGCTTGCTTGTTTCAAGCTATCCATTGATTCTGACAGCAGTTTCCGTGCAATTCTAATTTTAGAGCTACTCTGCCATTGTCCATTCATGCTGTTGGAAGCATCAAACAAAAATAAAATCCGTGTTAGTGGTGCATTTGTTTTACTCGAATCAGATTGCGCTAAGGCAGAGGATATGTGTCCTCCAATAATGAAAGATAAAACTAGAAATAAATATGTTAGTTTTTGTTTCAAAAAAATTAGTAATCGCCTAATGTTTCAGTTAACTGAGATAATGCATTTTCAAGCTGCTCATTGTTTGGAGCAACACCATGCCATTTGTGAGATCCCATCATAAAATCTACTCCTGCACCCATTTCGGTTTGCATCAATATCATAATTGGTTTCCCTTTTCCAGTCAAGTTTTTTGCTTCTGCTAAGGTCTTCAACAAGTCTTCCATGTTATTTCCATCACAGGTAAGTGTTGCCCAACCAAATGCATCCCATTTTCCTCTTAGGTCTCCTAAAGAAAGTACATCGTCTACATCACCGTCAATTTGACGACCGTTGTAGTCAATGGTAGAAATAAGGTTGTCCATTTTATGTGCAGAAGCATACAATGCAGCTTCCCAAATTTGACCTTCTTGCAGCTCGCCATCACCATGTAAGGTGTATACAATGCTCGTATCTTTGTTAAGTTTTTTAGTCTCAGCAGCACCAAGTGCAACACTCATGCCTTGTCCTAAAGAACCAGAAGCAATTCTAATACCTGGTAGGTTCTCTTCGGTAGCAGGATGTCCTTGCAAACGGGTGTTTAATTTTCGGAACGTAGCCAACTCTGACACTTCAAAGTATCCTGAACGTGCCAATACACTATACCAAACTGGAGAAATATGTCCGTTTGATAAGAAAAATAAATCTTCATTGGCACCATCCATATCGAACGATGTTTTGTGATTCATTACTTGAAAGTACAGGGCAACAAAAAACTCGGTACAACCTAACGAACCACCAGGGTGGCCGCTGTTTACGGCATGAACCATTCGAACGATATCGCGTCGAACTTGAGAGCAAATGTTATTTAAATCAGAGACAGATGACATGGCAAAAATATTTTCTTAATTCGCTTGCAAAAGTAAGATAAATTTTAAGCCTACACGTACAAGATATTTCCTGTTTATCAACAAACTATTATTAGGAAGTATATATGTGGTATGAATTTTGTAAAATTGAAGTCTTAAAACAACGAAATATGAAAAAACTAATTTACGCCATAACCTTTTGCTTATTTGCATCTTCCAGTTATGCACAATATTCTGAAACCAGAATTATCAAAGACTTCGATGAACTAAGAGTGATAGGGCCCTTTGAAATAGAATTAGTAGAGGATCAAGCAAAACAACTTGTCATAGAAAGTGCAGAAATAGATTTGCACAAGATTATCACTGAAATGGATGGTACAGCTTTAAAAATAAGATCGGCTGCTGCTTTTACTTCCAAAAAAACGATTCACATAAAAATAAACTATGATGTGATCAGAGAATTGACAGCAAGTGCAGGAGCTATTATCTTTTCAAACAAACCTATTTATGGCGATAAGATTGCGATAAAAGCCAATGCTGGAGGGAGAATTGAATTACAGTTGGATATGGAAAAACTGGAAATTAAAGCAACGCAAGGAGCGCAGGTGATGCTCGAGGGTAAAGTGAAAACCGCTGAAATGCATTGTACTACAGGGGCAAACCTAGATGCTAGCAACTTGAAAACTAACACCGTTTTTGTTGAATCATCTACAGGTGGATTGGTAGAAGTATTTGCGACCGATAAGTTGGACGCTCATGCAACAACCAAAGGGAGAATACTTTATGTAGGAAACCCATCTAAGTTGATAAACGAAGTGAAATTAAAAGGATCTATCAAGAAAAAAGGATAATCTTAACTTTTTGAAATTTAATAAATGTCAAGCTCATCATTAATTTTGATGGGCTTGTTTTATATTTGCGCTCTTAAAAAAATGATACATGAGTTTAAAGTGTGGTATTGTTGGTTTACCAAATGTTGGAAAATCAACCCTGTTTAATTGTTTGTCAAATGCGAAAGCACAATCGGCGAATTTTCCGTTTTGCACCATTGAGCCTAACATAGGCGTTATTACCGTGCCCGATTCAAGGTTGAACAAGCTCGAAGAGCTGGTTAATCCTGAAAGAGTTATGCCAACAACGATAGAGATTGTTGATATTGCTGGTTTGGTAAAAGGAGCATCAAAAGGCGAAGGATTGGGTAATAAGTTTTTGGCCAACATTCGCGAAACGGATGCCATCATTCATGTGTTGCGTTGTTTTGACGATGATAATGTGATACACGTTGACGGATCGGTAGATCCTGTGAGAGATAAAGGAATTATTGACACAGAGCTTCAATTGAAAGATTTGGAGTCTGTAGAGAAAAAAATATCGACGGTACAGCGTGCTGCCAAAACAGGGGATAAAGCTGCTGGCAAAAAGATGGAAGTACTAGAGCGTGTCAAAAACACCTTAGAATCTGGACAATCGGCAAGAGCAGCTGGTTTGTCGGAAGATGATTTGGAGGAAGTAAGAGACCTTCAAATGCTGACTCTTAAACCTGTGATGTATTTGTGCAACGTAGATGAAGCGGCTGTGATAAACGGAAATGCTCATGTAGAGGCAGTAAGACAAGAAGTTGCTGCCGAAAAAGCGGAAGTACTTATGATTGCTGCAGCTATTGAAGCTGACATTACGGAATTGGATACCTTCGAAGAACGTCAAATGTTTTTGGAAGAACTTAACTTAACAGAACCAGGTGTTCACAAACTGATTAAAGTAGCATATGAGTTACTTGATCTACAAACTTATTTCACTGCAGGTGTAAAAGAAGTAAGAGCTTGGACGATCACCAAAGGTTTTACGGCTCCCCAAGCAGCAGGTGTTATTCATACCGATTTCGAAAAAGGATTTATCAAGGCAGAAGTAATTGCTTACAACAACTTTGTAGAACTAGGATCTGAACAAGCATGTAAAGAAGCCGGTAAGTTGAGCATAGAAGGAAAAGAATACGTGGTAAAAGATGGCGATGTGATGCATTTCCGATTTAACGTGTAACGAGGATACATTTTATTTATTTAAAAGCCTGATTCCTTGCGGAGTCAGGCTTTTTTGTGCTTTATCAATAAGATTAAAATGATGGTAAACATGGTTCTCAATACCTTTAAATGATTTTAATTTAAATTAAGTACAAGAGCTAATTTGGGAAATAAAAAACAATTATCACAAATTTAATTACATTTAACCCGTTAAATAAAATAGGAGTATGAAAGATATATTAATTGTAATACTGGTAGTAATGTTTGGTAGCGTTAATACGCAAGAAACAAATGCTCGATTTTTTAATAAGCAAACAGCACATTCACCTTTTAGTACAAACACGCCTGCCATTAGCAAATCAAACAGTCAAGTAAGGTATCAACTAGATTCCTTGAGTGTGAAATATTATACCGGTGATGGACAGGCTCGCTTTATTAATAAGTACAATGATCTTGGGCAGAATATAGCCTTATACGAACAATCTTTATATAGTGAATCAGATGGCTGGATTGTTCATAAGACAAAATATACGTACGATAGTTTAGGACAAGTTATCGTTGAAGAAGTGTTTAGGTCTGATGACCCAATTGACACCGTTTGGGTAGCATCTGAAAAATCATATTATTATTACGCTGGGATGAATTTATTGGATAGTACTCATGTCTATAGGTTTAACACCGCTATCTATGAATTGGATACAAAAACACGTCATTACAAAAACCAAGATTTGAATGACACCTTGATACTATTGTATCAAAATGAATTGTCTGGTTTTGAGCTTACTGAAAAACAACAAATATTGTATTATCCAGATTCAAGCCTAATCGTTGAAAATGAATTTTATAATTCAGCTTTTGTACCTGGAGAAGTAGTATGGGAATTAAATTCTAAAAACGAAATACAAAGAGACGAAGCTCTAAATACTATGACAATTACGTCCTATAGTTCGTTTGGTGCAACAACTATCCAACAAGAATATAAAACTACGTATGAGCTTACAAATAATGGGTCTATTAGTTATGAAGAAGATTATGAATGGGATGAAGATGCGACTCAATGGATTCTCAACTACAAGAGTTTTTATTATTATGATAACCTCCCAGTAGGAGAATTGGCTGACTTAGGGCAAGTTAATAGCGATGAATTTTTTACTGTACCTATTAATAATCCTGATAAATTGAATAGAATGGAGATCTACGCTCCTGACAGTTTAAACAATTGGGCGTTATTCATAGAGGCTAATTTTGTGTACCGTGATTTACAGACAAACATATCAGAACGTCACGTAACTAATTTTACGATTGCTCCTAATCCAGCAAAAGGGAGTGTGAAAATTGCAGGCGATAACCTTGCAGGAAAAACACTCAATATCTATAGCATCTTAGGTGAACTTGTTTATCAACAAATGATGGAGAATCAACAGCTAGTTCCATTAAATGATTTTACAAAAGGAGTATACTTGATTCAAATTGGAAATCTTACGCAAAAGTTGATTGTTGATTAGGCTCAAAAATAGACATCGAAGAAATTATCAATTCCTAAAACACAAAAAAATCAGCAGTATTTTCATGTTGATCTCGTCTTCGACTAGTATTTCATGTACGAAATACGCTCAGGGAACGAGTTTTTTGAAACTCCCTGAGCGTTGATATGTTCAGTTTCTGACTTGTTACCATTGTAACAAGAAAGCCGAAGGCGTTGCCTTGAGTATGTCTAAAGGGGTGTAAAATGTTTGTTGCTATGATCTGTCTTTGCTGCTAGGGCTGGTGTTTGTCGCGATATAAAATCGCACGGGATCGGGGATATATTCATTGGAAATAGGGAAGTAGCCACCAACTTCCATGTTGAAAAATCAATCAAAAGCAACACAAAATTTTATTAAAATCTGTCACATTGAGCCCAGCCGAAATGCATAGACTGGTGGTACCGAGGCTGAAGTTCAACATCAACCATACTTCGACTTCGCTCAGTACAAGTACTTCGACTTCGCTCAGTACAAGTACTTCGACTTCGCTCAGTACAAGTGATGAACTGTGGCCTTACCATACCTCATTACTGCTTAATTGTTGTACACTGTTATTTATATACTATTAAAGTCAATTTTTAATTTTTCTGCAATGAAATCATATCCCTCTTTACTTTTTAATGAAAAATCATCTTTATTCTTTACTGATGATATTTGGTTTAATTCATTACTCAAATCAAGCTTTTTAATTACTTCATTAAAGAAAAATTCAGTTATAAGCTTATACTTATCCAATGACAAAGGTTTTTTTAATAACAAGTAATCTATCATACGATAATAAGGATATACAATTCCACCTATTTGATTATTGAAATGTAGTTTTATCAGAAGGTTTATATGTATAAAACTCCTTTTGATATCGTTTCTAAATCCGTCAGACTTTTCTGGATTATTAATTATTGCATTGTGCCAATTATCATAAGTTTTGCTTATTAATAAAAGTTCAGAATATAAATGCTCAAATTTATCTACAACTTTTTTTCTGTTATCCCTATTCCTTATTTCATATATCATTATAATCATTGTCAAAAGAGATAGTACAGGTGAAATATAACCTCCAAAACTTCCCCAATCAGAAGTATTCATTGAAAGATTGTATTCTCTAAAATTCTAGAAATATAGAGCAACTAAAAAAAATGCTAATCCTCCAATAAAAACAATTAGGTAAATCAATTTGTTATTTTCATTCTTCATTTATTGCAGGTATTTTTATATAGTTTACAACATGCGGATATGTTGCATATGCAACATATCTACAATATATCATTTTTACATATATATTATGTAAATCTATGACAGTCAGGTTTTAATGGGTTTTATGTGTGAAATTAACCGTCGGTTAAACGTTTAATCTACGCATAATCAAGTGCACCTATTATCAAAACAACTGACCCCGTCAAATATATAAAAGCAAACAACATACAAGCACGGTGTCTTTCATAAAAAAAGACCCGTCAGGTTTTCAAAACCTGACGGGTCTTTGCAGACCCAGTGCAATAAACTTACTACTCGTACATCAAATACGCCCTGCGCATGTATTTAAAAACCTTCAAGTCTTTTTTTTAACTAGCTCTTATTCGTTTTTCTGTCCAGTTGTTTTCGAGTTGGGTTTGTAGTTGGTCGGTGTCGTAGCGAGACGCTAAGACGAGCGGGGGTATGTTAGTTTAGTCGAATACTACAAGAAGTCTAGTACCATTATTGAACCGCCAAGTATGTTGTTGAGTGTTTTTGATTGAGAATCAAAACACGAAAACAACGAGCGAAGCTCCCTTACGCTTGGTGGTACTTCGACATGCTCAGCAGAGCTGTGAGAGGCGCAATCCGCTACTTTTTAGTGGCGGATCCGTCTACTCGATTAACCAAAGTTATATTACCCCTTGAGTTGCAATTCTAGATAGAATAAAGTTTTCTGGTTTTAGACTTGTATTACTAAGATCTTTCCAAACTAATCCAATACCACGATTTAGGATCATATATTTTGCTTCATTAAAAATGGAAACTTCTTCTGAATTTACAGTATTTGTAGAAAATAGCCAGGTTCTGATCAAAGCAATTCCCTCTTTATGTAAAATGTCTGTAACAGATCTAAGAATTTTCACTTTTTCAGCATATGCTAAATCTGGATGAAATGTCGATTGGCATATATAAGCCACATTATTCTTATGTGAATTAAATACAATTAAAGCAATTAATTTTTCACGGTCATAGACACCGTATGTATGTGTTCTGAAAAAATTAGGATTACTATAAATTCTCCACTCTTGAAATTCGGATGATTGATGTATAGCAAATGTATTATCTACCTTCATTTGATTTGCGAAAATAAGATCGGCTACTCCTGCAACAATCTTATCAACTTTTTCAATACGGTAAATTGATTTTTGAGGTGTTAATTTTACAATTGATTTAGCTTTTGATATTATGCATAAGCCAAGAATTTTCAGCTTATCAATACTTTTGTTCTTACCATTTAAAGATGATAGAAATTTATAACTTTTCCAAACATAATTTACGGTCAAAGCTTGTTGATGAGCGAACGGAATTTCAAAACCTAAATTTTCGAAAGGTTTTTTGGCAGAAGTAAATCCCCAAATAATTTGAATGCCAGAATCTTTACATTTTTCAAAAAGAAAATCGTAAATTTTATAAAATATTTTTTGACCTCTATACTCAGGGTCTACCAAAGTATCTTCACTTTTTCCTGTTCGAACGATTCGATTGTCTGAGGTAATTAAATCTATTGGGATTACACAATTAGTTCCCACAATTTTCCCATTATCTTCTGCTATTACGTAAATTGATCTCCCGAACGGACAATCGTTAAACTCCCATAGAAATTGTTCTATTGTTCTATTTGCCTTGTAAATCCGATTATAGAATGCATTAACATTTACATAATCATCCGAATTAGCTAATCTATATGTTACCATTCTATTTTATTTTCTATTATTAATTCTTTTGGTGATACACATTCAATTTTAGACTCATAAATAAAGGATAAGACCTTTTTGTATTCATCAATAAATGAGTTGTATTTATAGTTTGTAAAATAAGTATTATGCCATAACAAAGAAATATCGCAATTTTTTTCATTTTTTTGGTAAAAATCAATTATTGTATTTCCAATACTCTGAGCTGGAAATTTCATGTATTTATGAAAAGTTCCATCCATAAAATTCAATGGAGATTCAACAAAATCAAATGGTTTACTATTTGAAAGATCAAAAGGTTGAAATGATTTTCCGTAAGAATTTCTAAAGCCATAATGTTCTGCAAATCCAAGGCTGCAGTCAAAGCTCAGTTTTGAGTCCGATATTTTTTTCCAATCTGTGTGAGATCTAAAGTTTAAAAAATGATAGCGATTGTAATTGGTCTTAATATTTCCTTTGTCCAATTCTTCATTTATACTCATAGTTGAACAAGATTTATGAAGCCCGTTAGTGTTATTAGATTGTTCAACTAATCTTAACAAGCTATTTTCCTTATTAATATTATAATCAGCATTTTGAACATTAAGAGTTCCTTTACCTTTATTCACTAGCCAAAAGAAAGTTGATCTAACATCATGTTCGTTATTTATTTTAATGATTTTGTCAATGTTTCGCCAATGCGGTCTTCTAGTAAGTTCAAAAAGTATTAAGTTAAGTATAACACCCACCTTCATATTTTTGAGTGCCCAAAAGCCATCTTGTAAAAAAGATCCATAGATCTTATCAATATCATGAGAAATAAAGAATCTACTTTTGCTTTTTTCACCTTTTATTTGGTGTTTATCACAAAATAAGTCAATTAAATGCTCAACCAGATTCTCTTCAATATTATTAAACTTATACTGGTAGGAGCAGGTATACTTAAAACGATTAAATTGATCCAATTCATCTTTGGAAGGGTTTACTTCCTGAAGGCAATTGACCAAGTAAAAAATAGTTGCAATAATATCTTCCTTTTTGTCTACCGCCATCACTGAATCAGTAAAGAAATGTTCGTGTTTCAATTGATCAGTATTTTCTTCTAGATTATCGTAAAATTTTAGATCTATATGTTCAGAATTTAAATGTTCATAATCATAAATGATCTGTGCCCTACTTATTTCATCTACCAATAAAAACTTTACATCTCGATTCTTTTCAATGACTTTTAAAACATATTTAATGGGTGCGTAATAACTTGTGTTCTCTTTAATAAATACATTCATAGTTTTTATTTTGGTTAACTACCCGGCTATGCTTAGTGCGGGAATTGAAAAGCGTAGTTTTCAAATTTGCACATAGCCAAGTAGTTTAGCCCCGCATAAGTTCGGAGTGATATTTTAAATTTCAAATAATACATTTGAGCTATGAAATATAAGAAGTGGACTTTAGAAGAAAAGCTAAA
>JBLIDJ010000070.1:0-14507 GCA_047634195.1 Flavobacteriales bacterium | reverse complement strand
TTATTTCAGCTGAATTGTTGGAAGAAATGGGTTATAGAAGTGACACGATAGAAGCGTCCGGAAATTTCCAAATAACAAGCTACAATAGTGACGAATACGCTGAGTTTGCAAGATGTAATCAATTCTATAAAGGTTTGCCATTATTCAGCAATGATGTGAATTTTCGTTTTTCAAACGGAATTAATTGGGAGATTATTGGAGATAAAATAGATACTGTCAACATATCACTGGAGCATACTGTTTCTTACACAAAAGCTGCTGAAATTGCACATGATAGTATCCAGTCATATGTTTGTTACGATGCAACTCTCGGAATTTATGAAGTACCTAATATTCCTCAAAGTCAAGAAAAAGAATTTGTCTTAATATGGAAAATATCAGTGGGTCCTAATGGATATCCGTATGCTCTTGTTGACGCAAAAACTGAAAACCTTATCTACTATACTGATGGAAGAAGATACTGACACCGGAGTCTAGCTAACGTGCGAAAATTTTCAATTTTCATAGCAGATAATTTCCTCGCTCGTCTTAGCCTCGCTATGAGGTTAGAAACACGGCATCTTGCCTCATAAAAAGTATAGATAATAGAAGATTTAGGCCAGAGGGCGCTTATCAGCATTTGGCATCCTGTTATTTAAAAAACAGCGTTCGTAACCCAAATTAATTTTCAATTTTTAAGACTGGATACATTCATGGACTATAAACATTTACCTTAGAATCGTAGGATTATAATACCCCACGAAACGGAATAATTGAGGGGAATCGAGCGAGGGTAGAACTAGATTTATGTCTAACGTTAGTTGTAAATTATTGTTTGTGTAGAAACAAAGCGAAGCCGTTTATCGTTTGGGTGAGAAAACTTGTTCGCTAGTAAGTTTGGCGAAACCCTTTACTTTACTATTGTTTTAACAAAGTAATAAAGAAGGAGGATGGACTTTTAGTCCTTCAATTTAAGGACAGACACACATATCATCACACAACAAGTGATAAAGTACTAAGCTCCTATTCTAACACAGAATACGATTATAAAAAGGTGTTGCTTCCTGTAAGCAGCACCTTTTTATTTTGAATAAAATAAAGGTACCTCCCACGCATGTGTTATTCAGTAAGATGCATAACCTAGTTAAGAAGATAATAAGTCATTCAACGACATCCTTAGAAAAGAAATTAATGCATATACTTAACACCTGAATAACAATGCATTACCTAAATAAATAAACACTTTGAGCTGTGATTTAATCAATATTTGTTGATAGTTTAGACTTGTGTTTTTCGATAATTTATAAATAACTTAAAAGAAAAATCAAGCCTATGAAACGAGTTACTTTATTACTAGCCTTTACCTTCTCGGCATTATTAGTTTTTTGCCAATCAGGTTCTATCAAAGGAACACTTACAGACGTACACTCTGGTGAACCTTTGCCTTTTGCAAACATTACACTACTACAAAAGGATAGTGTCATAACTGGTGGCGTCACTGATTTTGATGGCAAATATCACCTTAAACCCATACTAGTAGGAACATACACATTACAAGTACAAAACGTAGGATACAAAAGCAAACGGATTGTTGGCGTAAAAGTGGCAAATCACAAAATCACTTTTCAAGACATAACTTTAGAAGGGGGAGTTGCTTTAGAGGAATTCGAAATTATTGCATACAGTATCCCGCTCATTGACCATGATGGCAGTTCATCAGGAGGCACTGTTACAAGACGTGATATTAGCAAATTACCTACTAGGAGTATTAACGGAATTGCACCTACCATTGGAGGAGTAAGTACTTACAGTATATCCGAAATAGTGGAAGTTGATATGGAAATAAGCTACGAAATTGTGGATGATGAAATCTATTCGGAGAATATACAGCATAGAAAAATTGGGAAACACAAGACCATTATAGATAATCCTTTTTTTGAAGTAAAGGATGAAGCACTATCTACCTTCAGTATTGATGTCGACAGAGCGTCTTACAGCATTGTGCGTCGCTATTTGCAAGATGGCATGTTACCACCAAAAAATGCTGTGCGAATTGAAGAAATGGTTAATTACTTCAATTACTCCTACCCTAATCCAAGTGATGACAAACCATTCTCAATTACTACAGAATATACCGATTGTCCATGGAATGAAAACCACCAATTGATTCACATAGGCATACAAGGCAAAAAAGCAATTCAGTCGAAAGCATCGCCCAACAATTTGGTGTTTTTGATTGATGTGTCAGGCTCTATGCAAAGTGCCGATAAACTGGATTTGTTAAAAACTGGGTTTAGCATGTTGGTAGACCAACTAAGAGAACAAGACAAAGTAGCTATTGTGGTTTATGCTGGTGCAGCGGGTGTAGTACTCCCTCCTACTTCAGGTATTAATAAAGCCATCATCAAATCCACTATTGACAAATTAGAAGCAGGAGGCTCCACAGCAGGTGGAGAAGGCATAAAACTGGCGTACAGACTGGCCAAGGAAAATTTTATAGCTGGTGGAAATAACCGTGTGATACTTGCTACAGACGGTGATTTTAACGTGGGGGTTTCGAGCGAAGAAGCTTTGATAAAATTGATAGAAGAAAAACGAGAAGATGATATTTTTCTTTCTGTTCTTGGTTTTGGTACTGGTAATTTCCAAGATGGAAAAATGGAACAAATTGCTGATAAAGGAAATGGCAACTACAGTTACATTGACAATGTGCTGGAAGCCAAAAAAGTATTGGTCAATGAGTTTCAATCGACCATGGTGACTATTGCCAAAGACGTGAAAACACAAATTGAGTTTAACCCGCAATATGTAAGAGCTTACCGCATGGTGGGTTATGTAAATAGAAGATTAGCTCATGAAGATTTTAATGATGACAAAAAAGATGCGGGTGAATTAGGTGCGGGGCATAGTGTCACCATGATTTATGAAATATTACCAGCAGGCTCTAACGAAAACTTGCCAGGAAGTATTGATGACCTAAAATATCAAGGTAAAAAGAAAGCAAAAAAAGAAGTAGTAACCCCTGTGCAGTTCAACAAGGAAATAGCGACCATAAAATTACGCTACAAAGAACCAACCGAAGATAAATCCAAGCTAATAACTCACGTGATTCCAACTAATAAAACAGCATGGAGTGAAGCTACCAACAACTGCCGTTTTTCTGCTTCTGTTGTTCAATTTGGTATGCTATTACGAGAATCAGATTACATGGACAATACCAACTACGAAAAGACGATGTCCCTTGCCAAATCTGCAAAAGGCATAGATGACGAAGGTTACCGGTCAGAATTTATTAAGCTTGTAGAAACAGCGATGACGCTAAATAACGAATGAAGTTGTAAAAGACTAATAGGAGTATGTTTTTGCGGTCTATTCAGTTAAAAACTCTCTTTGAACTTATACAGGTATGAAGTAATAATTTTCATTATTGCTCAGGTTTATTACATCTGCCTGAAGCGCGCATATTAAATTGCTAAAATATTTGAGCATAAGCTTCTATGTTTGGATAACATGAAGCCTGTCGTTTGATAATATTCATTTCTCCTTGCCCTAAAAGTCCTTCATCTACCCATTTTTGCAGTGAATCTGGATAAATAGGCAAAATGTGTTCGGACGAATGAATAAACGCAACATACCATGGAGCTGTTGTCAATTTAAAGTCTTTCGTGAAATACAAACCAATTTTATCTTCAGGAGGAAATCCATAGTCAGTTATCAAATTTTTCATTTGATAACTGATTTTTGTTTGATTCTTGATAATTTCATCAGCTGTCAGTATTGAATCGGTATGAAAACGAACATTCCACAAACTGTCGCTTGTGCGAACTTCTTCCACTTTCATTCGGTAACGTTGATCAATGGAGACAAGATGTTGTTTGTGCAAGTCGGAGTAAACACCTTCAATTTCTTTTAAAAGCGGCGAATTCATGCCTGTTCTATTTTCAAAATAAGCAAGCGGGAAACCATGTTTGACCATCTGCTTAGCTAAAGGCAACAAAATGGTGTTTTGCGCATTAGCAGAAACAAAACATTCAAAAGCATTATTTAAATCAACAGCATTTCCTTTCCATTCCTTAAATGCTTGTTGGTAAAATGACATGCCTTCGGGAGAATTTGCTGAATCGTTAGAACACTGATTTTCTGCCATACGCAAGCCATTGACACTTATCCATGCCGTTGAAGATCCATACAAAAATGGACAAGAAAAATTGATAGCTTACTTAAAAGAAAACAGCCGTAAAAAAATGAAGCAGATGATGCTTGCAGAAACACTTACTCTTATTATTGAATTTGATGTAAACAAAGAAGGTAATATTGAAAACGTAATGTTAGAAGACTCTTCTGACAAAAAAGAGTTGGATGCGCTATTTATGGATTTGATAAAAAACATGCCTGCTTGGAACCCAGCAAAAACTGATAAGGGTGTTCTCGTAAAACAACGCTTTAATTTTTCACTTGGAATGGATGGTTGTTAGCTAACTATACTAGCCAAATATCCAAACAATAAAAAGGGCTTATCTACAACATGGTAGATAAACCCTTTTTTAAAAAATTAATCTTTTACTATTCAATAATTAATCGCTGAGAGCTTTTTCCTTGCTCACTAGAAATTTGAACAGCATACACACCTGATGGCAATGCACTTACGTCAATCGTTTGAATATCGCTTGTAATAGCAACTTGCATCACTATTTTCCCTGCCACATCAATTAAATTCAATTCTCCCGAAATACCATCAGAAAGCATTTGAACATTAAGTTCGCTTTTTGCTGGATTTGGAAAAACAGTAAATGCAATAGCATTCGTCAATTCATTAATCGATGTTGTATTGATAAATGAAATGGTGTCAGAATACGCAGAACAAAATGGGCTTTCCGTCATGGTTATTTTCAAGAAATAGTTACCATTACTTGGTGGCATAAGCACATTTGTTGTTTGGGTACTAACAAAAAGAGTATTTGTTGGTGTTTTTTTATACCACTTATAAGTAACACCAGTAGCTGGTGCAACACAAGTGATATTGTCTGGATTAACCATCAAATCAATTGGGTCAAATTCAACTGGGTAATTGACTATGATAGAAGTAGTATCAGCATTTGAAGCAAAGAAACATCCTAGAACAGGATTAACTTGCAACATGATTCTATCTCCTTCATTCACTCCAGAAACTACTGGACTAGGGTTAAATGATGCTGAAATTACCGTAAATGTGTCAGGATACTCTATTGTATAGTAGTATTGAGCGCCATCGCCAACATTCATAGCGTTAATAGGCGATAATTTAATATCTCCACCTGGGCAAGAATCTATGAATTGAATATTGATACCATCCACTGTTGGCATAACAGGAGGTAAGATTTTTACCAGTCCGGTTTTTGTAACATTAAGTGAGTCTGTGCTAAAATGAGCAGTCATCGTAACATCAAATTCTCCTTCAAAATCGTACAAAATTGCAGGTGGATTTTTTCCTACATGGCTATCAGGTGCTCCACCAGGAAATAACCAACTGTAAGAAATAGCCTCACCTATAGAGCTATTGTTAAATGACACCTCCAACCCCGAACAACCAATTGAGGTAGAACTTGAGAAAGAAAATAAATCTACATCTACCTCATTACATACAAAGTTTGCATTGTCGTAAAAAGCTTGCACCTCATCAACAGCAGACTGTAAGGTCCCTACAGACGCAATGTTTGACACACCACTAGCAGAAAAAACCAATGCTAAATCAATACACAACGACGCTGTTTTTGGTAAATCAAATGGACCAACACTACCCAATCCTCTTCTGTCTCCAGGATTATTACCAGCTGTTGTCTCTGTCCAACCCGTAGCGTTTACGACATCTCCATTAAACATAAATTTGGTTGGAGTTGTCCCTCCTCCATTGTTGGGATGACCGCCACCACCTTCTACAAAAGGTGAACCATCTTTCCATAATCCACTTAAGTAATTATAATAATGATTTCCTGTTAAAGGATCGCCAGTTGATTGATCTGCACTATTATTGTAGTAGGCAAAAGCATTCAAAGCAGTACTTAAAAATACACAACCAATAGCTGGAGGATTGACTCCATAACCATCTATTCCATTCACATCGTTATTATCTCCATTGTAGCAATAGAACAAATTTCTACTTGGATCAGATCCTACATAATCATCTTCATAATCTCCTAAATCGAAATCAAACCAGTTTCCTAAGTAAAAATCATAATAATCTAAATTAGAGCGATTAAAAACATTGTAGTTGACGAACGTAGTGTTGTTAATATTGTTAGTGCCACTAAACGAATAAACCATGCAATGAATCTCTACTCCTAAACTTGCTGCTCCAGTAGATCCGTGAACATCTCTCTCATCATTAAAGATGGTATAGACAGCCGCATCACCCCTTATGATTGGATAATCACCATTAGATGGGTCATAGATATTATTGTTATTGACATCTTCGAAAGGTGCAAGGTCTTCTGCTTCGCCATTGGCAACATTTCCTTTTGCCGGCCAATTTTCTATTACCTCAGGCATCACATACGTACCTGCAGCGAAATTGGCAATATGATCATCCACTTCAGCTTTGGAAATTTGCCAAACACGGTTGTATTTCGCGTCATAAGCAGCGTCATACGCAGTAGCAATTGGGCCTGCAAAATAATCATTTTGAGCACTGGCAGATCCATAAGATTCGCCTGCTAAATGCAATTGATTATTTGGTGCAAGTCCTCCCATCCATACATTACCAGCATAGATGGCATGATTGACACCCGATTTTGGCACACGGTAATTGGCAGAACTTGTGTTAGGATTCCAAAACAAATCCGATTCTGCATTGACCTGCGCGCTTACGTTATTGTTATCTAATATAGCAAAAGGAATTTGTCCAATTGCCCCTACAGAAAACAACCCTAAGGAAATTAAAGTAAAAATTTTTTTCATAACTATAGATTTTATAATTCCTGATAAATGTAATAAATTAAAATTAGTAGATACAATAGAATCAAATAGTTAGTCGTGTTATAGAAATGTATAAAAAATATTATTTGATTTCAACAACTTTTAATACATTCTTGTCATTAATAAAATGAATTACAGCAGAAAAAGGGGTGTTCAAAAAGGTTAAAACATCTTCATTTTTTTTGGACTAAACGGGTAAGAAACCTATAGTACCAATAGCGTATCAGAACTTCAATTTCCCAAGATCTACATTTCCACCGGAAAAAATAATCCCTACATGTTTTTCTCTAAAAATAGATGGGTTTTTCAACACAACTGCCAACGGAACGGCACTACTTGGTTCTACAACCAATTTCATGCGCTCCCAAATCAATCGCATGGCTTGTTTTATCTCATCATCTGACACACAATAGATATCACTCACATAGTTGTTGATGATTTCAAAATTGATAGCACCTAAAGAAGTCAGTAAGCCATCGGCTATCGTATTTGGATTTTCAGAAGGAATTAACGTGCCTTTTTTAAAGGATCTGTAGGCATCGTCTGCGCCTGTAGGCTCAGCACCAATCACTTTAGTAGTAGGTGAAAAATAGTGAGCACTTAAAGCACTTCCTGCTAATAATCCTCCGCCACCAACAGGTGTGAGTAGGTAATCTAACTTGGAATTCTCTGTCAACAATTCTTTTGCCGCTGTGGCTTGTCCTGTAATAACGTGTTCGTGATTGTAAGGAGGTATGAAGGTAGCACCTGTTTCATCGACTATTTTTTGCATGGTTGATTCTCTAGCCATTAAGGTAGGTTCACAAAAAACTATTTCAGCACCATATTGTCTGACTGCATCAACTTTCACTTGTGGAGCTGTTTTAGGCATCACTATTCTTGCTTTTAAGCCTGTCAATTGAGCCATCTTGGCCAAGGCCTGCGCATGGTTTCCTGAAGAATGTGTTACTACTCCTTTTTGTTTTTGCTCATCTGTCAATTGTAACACTGCATTGGCAGCACCTCTTATTTTGAAAGCACCAATACGCTGTAAATTTTCACACTTAAAAAACAGATGACATTCCGCTAATTCATTCAACAAACTAGATGTCAATACGGGTGTTTGATGAATATAAGTGTGTATTCTTTTATGAGCATCAATAATATCTTGAGAAGTAATCATATCAAATATCAAATTTGAGGCAAGTTAACAGTATCTGTTTGAATGATTACGCTATTATTTTGGTTATTTTTGACATCACACCAGCAAATCAGAATAACTTCTGAGCAATTAAAACATCAAAAGACAATCGGGATTGCTCTTCCCAATTAAAAGCCTCCGGCAAAACCGGGATTTTTATTTTTATGGAACTAAATTTAAACATCACCCCATTAAATGACTGGTTACCCTCTCAAAAGCCCCTGTTAATAAGTGGCCCATGCAGTGCTGAGTCTCCTGAACAAGTGATGCAAACAGCTAAACAGCTTGGCAATTCTGGATTGGTGAGTGTGCTGCGGGCTGGCATTTGGAAACCGAGAACAAGACCTAACTCTTTTGAAGGAGTTGGGAAAGAGGCCTTAACCTGGCTGGTTGATGCAGCAAAAACTAACCATTTAAAAAGTGCCACAGAAGTTGCTAACGTGCAACACGTAGAATCTTGCCTAAAAGCTGGAGTAGATATTTTATGGATAGGCGCAAGAACTTCTGGGAATCCATTTTCTGTGCAAGAAATTGCTGATTCCTTAAAAGGAGTTGACATTCCTGTGCTCATAAAAAACCCTATCAACCCTGATTTACAATTGTGGATGGGGGCATTGGAAAGAATAAACAGCAGCGGAATCACTAAAATAGGAGCTATCCATAGAGGCTTTTCTAACGCAGGGAAATCTATTTATCGCAACCAACCCATGTGGGATATCGCCATCGAACTAAAAGCATTGTGCCCTTTTTTACCCTTGTTTTGTGACCCAAGTCATATTGCTGGTAATAGAGAGTTAATACCAAACATTGCGCAACGAGCGATGGATTTGGACATGGACGGCTTGATGATAGAAACGCACCCAACTCCTGATGAAGCATGGAGTGATGCCAAGCAACAAATTACACCTCAACAATTGATTGAGTTAATTAGTGGTCTTCAAATAAGACAAGTAAGTTCCGAAAGCAAGGAGTTTATCTCACAACTTGAAAAACTAAGAGCCTCAATCGACAAAGTAGATCATAACATATTTAGCTGGCTGTCAGAACGGATGGAGTTAGTGGAACAAATTGGTGATTATAAAAAAGCCAATGATGTGACCATACTGCAAGTAGATCGCTGGAATGAAATAAAAAAAACAAGAAAAAAACTAGGTAATCAATTAGGGTTAAGCGAAGAGTTTGTGATGGATTTGGTTCGTATTATTCATAAAGAATCGATACGAAAACAGACGGCTAACATGAACAAGATTGTCTAATAAAATCAAAAATTGATTGTAATGCATAATTCGGCTTAAATACCGATTTTTGCGACACTAAAGTAAAAGCATGAAACGCACAGAAATAGGAACACTATTAAAATCAGAAACTACTGGCCATGAAGTGTTGATTAAAGGTTGGGTAAGAACGTTTAGAAGCAATCGATTTATTGCTTTAAATGATGGCTCAACCATTCACAACATTCAAGCTGTTGTAGATTTTGAAAATACCGACGAGGCCATTCTAAAAAGAATTACCACAGGTGCTTGTTTAGCAATCACTGGGATTTTAGATCCCTCGCAAGGAAAAGGACAAGCAGTTGAAATACAAGCTACGAACATTGATGTTTTAGGGGATGCCAATGCTGATGAATATCCATTGCAACCAAAAAAGCATTCCATGGAGTTTTTGCGCGAAATAGCGCATTTACGCCCAAGAACAAACACTTTTGCTGCTGTATTGCGTGTACGCCATGCCTTATCTTATGCTGTACACAAATACTTCAACGACAAGGGATATTATTACATCAACACACCTATCATTACAGGTTCTGATGCCGAGGGAGCTGGAGAAATGTTCAGAGTAACGACCTTAGACCTTGACAATCCTGCCCGTACAGAAGATGGTAAGATTGATGTAAAAGAAGATTTTTTCGGTAAAGAAACAAACCTGACAGTTTCGGGTCAGTTGGAAGCAGAATTGGCTGCCATGGCACTTGGAAAAGTGTATACTTTTGGGCCAACTTTTCGTGCCGAAAACTCAAACACAACCCGTCATTTGGCTGAGTTTTGGATGATAGAGCCCGAAGTTGCTTTTAACGATTTGGACGACAACATGGATCTTGCGCAAGATTTCATGCAATATGTTATCTCTTACGCCAAAGAACATTGTCCTGATGATTTAGCTTTCCTAGCAGAAAGATTAGTGCAAGAAGACAAAGCTAAACCACAAGCTCAGCGAAGTGCTATGGGCTTGGTTGAAAAACTGGACTTTGTATGCACGAATGATTTCAAAAGAGTTTCGTACACAGAAGCTATTGAGATTTTAAAAAATTCAACTCCCAACAAAAAGAAAAAATTTAAGTATCTGATTACTGAATGGGGTGTTGACTTGCAAAGTGAGCACGAACGTTTCTTAGTTGAAAAACACTTTGAGTGTCCTGTTATTTTGTATGACTACCCATCCAAAATTAAAGCATTTTACATGCGTCAAAATGACGATCAAAAAACAGTTCGCGCCATGGATATTTTATTTCCGGGAATTGGTGAAATTGTTGGTGGATCGCAACGTGAAGAACGCTTGGATGTATTGAAACAAAAAATGGTTGACTTTAATATTCCCGAAGATGAAATGTGGTGGTATTTAGAAACTAGAAAATTTGGTACGGCACCGCACGCAGGTTTTGGACTTGGGTTTGAAAGATTGGTCTTATTTGTCACCGGTATGTCTAATATTAGAGACGTGATTCCCTTTCCTAGGACGCCGCAAAACGCAGAATTTTAACACTTTAATAAATGCCAGCTTAATTGCTGGCATTTTTGTTGGTCAACATTAGAAAAGGTTTCTTACATTTAGATTATGCTCAAACAATCACTACAGCAGAAATTACTGCAGAAGTTATCGCCTCAACAAATTCAACTCATGAAGTTGTTGCAAGTGCCTACTATGGACTTGGAACAACGTGTTAAAGAAGAACTGGAAGAAAACCCTGCGCTAGAAGAAGGCTTGTTGGAGCAAGATGAAGATCAAAATGTTGATGAAGATACGGAAGATGAATCATTGACAGAAGCAGAAAGAGAGTTTGATGTTAGTGAGTATATGGATGATGACATTCCTGCTTATAAGCTATCTGTCAAAAACAAAGGCGTTGACGATGAAGAAAAAAGCATCCCTATTAGTGGAGGTGCTTCCTTTCATGATTTGCTTGAGCAACAAATTGACATGCAAAGCCTCAATGAACAAGATTATGTTTTGGCATTGCAAATTATCGGAAACTTAGATGATAGTGGATATTTGAGAAGGGAGCTCGATAGCATTGTAGATGATATTGCTTTTTCATTAGGAGTGTCTGCCACCAAAGAAGATTTACAACGTGTACTAACTATCATTCAGCAATTTGACCCCCCTGGTGTTGGCGCAAGAAACTTGCAAGAATGTTTATCGTTGCAACTCAAACGTAAAGAACATGGTAGCATCACTATCTCCATTGCAAAAGAAGTCGTGAGAGATCACTTCGAACTATTCACCAAAAAGCATTACGATAAAATCATCAAAAAAATGGAAGTTATTTCCGAAGATGATTTAAAATTAGCCATTGATGAGATTATTAAATTAAATCCTAAACCCGGGAATTCCTTACAGGAAAGCAGTAAAATAACCCAACACATCATCCCTGATTTTATCTTAAACATCAATGATGATAAATTGGAGCTGAGTTTAAACGGAAGAAATGCTCCTCAACTGAAAGTAAGTGGCTCATACAAAGAAATGCTTAGGGGATATGCTGAAGGTGGGTCAATGGACAAAAGCCAAAAGGAAGCTGCTCAGTTTGTAAAACATAAGATTGACGGTGCCAAATGGTTTATTGATGCCATTAAACAAAGACAACAAACCTTAATGTTAACCATGAATGCCATTCTATCGTATCAAGAGTCGTTTTTTTTAGAGGGTGATGAAACCTTGTTGAAACCTATGATTTTAAAGGACATTGCCGAAATGGTGCAAATGGACATTTCTACCATTAGTAGGGTGGCAAATAGCAAGTACATTCAAACTCCTTACGGCACATATTTACTGAAATATTTCTTTTCCGAATCTCTTTCTACTGATAGCGGGGAAGAAGTTTCGACCAGAGAAGTAAAAAAAATATTGCAAGAAGCTATCGAAGCTGAAGATAAACACAACCCATTGACTGATGAAAAACTAACAACTCTCTTAACAGAAAAAGGGTATAATATTGCCCGGAGAACTGTTGCGAAATACCGTGAACAATTAAATATGCCTGTGGCAAGACTTCGAAAAGAAATGTAATGTTGGTTTTTACTCGTTTTATTTCATATTGGTTACATCCTTTATTCATGCCACTCTATTGTTTAGTGTTGTGCTTTCAGTTTGACCCGTATCTCAATACTTTTTTACCTCATCAAGCAAAACTGACGCTGTATGGTATTATCGTTGTCAATACTATCATAATACCACTTGCAACTTTAGTGTTTTTGAAAAAAAAGAAACTAATAAGTAGTTATCAATTAGAGACCCGACAAGAACGAGCCTTGCCTTACGGAATGGTTCTAATATATTATTCTCTCACCTACCTTGTACTAAGAAAAACGGGGCTACCCCAGGTTGTCTTTTCATTAATGCTTACGGGTATTGCCGGTATAGCATTAGTTTGGGTTGTCAATTTTTATTGGAAAATATCGGCACATGCTACTGGAATAGGTGGGTTAGTTGGTGCTTTTTTAGGTTTATCCATCCTTCATCAATCACAAGAATATGAAATAATGTTCGTACTCTTTTTGCTGGCAGGGCTTGTTGGTTCAGCAAGATTATTTTTAAAAGCACATAGCCCTGCTCAAGTATATGCAGGATTTTTACTCAGCTTTTTTATCTCGTATTTGATTGTTTCGAATGCTTGGATATTGTAAACTTAAATCAAAAGCTTTTTTCTAGGTACGTACAATAATAATATTAATCCCAACACAAAAAAAGTGATGAGACCAATGACTGAGTTCCGCATACTACCGGTGATAGCTTCAATAGCTCCATAAGCAAACATCCCTATTACTATTCCTATTTTCTCTGTAACATCATAGAAGCTAAAAAATGAAGCCGTGTCTTTGCTTCCTTCTGGTATTAATTTACTGTAAGTACTTCTAGACAAGCTTTGTATCCCTCCCATGACAAGGCCTACTACACCTGCTAATACATAAAATCCAATAGCAGTGTAGATAAAATAGGCCGCTATGCAAATAAAGACCCACATGACAACAGCAATGATTAAGGCATTGATATTTCCTATTTTTTTGGAAACCCAAGAAAACAAATAAGCTCCACCAACAGCTACAAACTGAATCAACAAGACGCTAATAATTAAACCTGAGTCTGGCATATCTATTATTTCTTTTTTTCCAAATAGGGTTGCCATCAGCATGACTGTTTGTACACCCATGGAATACACAAAAAAAGCACGCAGGTATTTTTTTAAGCTACTTAGGTCTTTCAATTGAGATAAGACCTTTTTGAGCTCTAAAAACCCTTTTAACAGTTTTCCTTTAGCGTGACTGTCCGTTTTTATCACTTTGGGTAACCTAGCATAGGTTATTTGAGCAAATCCAGCCCACCATAAGCCCGTAATTACAAACGACCATTTGGCAGGCATATCAAATACCTGTATGGCTACCAACAATCCTATCAGCAATATACTTGACCCTATGTATCCAAAAGCATATCCTTTAGCAGAAATTCTGTCATGTTCCGTAGCGGGTGCTATTTCAGGTAGATAGGCATTGTAAAAAACCAAACTTCCCCAAAAACCAATGCTGGTCATCATCACTAAAAACATAGAAAACTCAAGATAACTTGTGTCAAAAAAATATAAAGAAGCGCATGCACTAGCGCCCAAGTAGCAAAAAAACTGAAGAAATCTTTTTTTATTCCCTATGTAATCTGCTACTCCGCTTAACAAAGGCGAAATTACTGAGACGATCAAAAATGACAAGGCGATAATGTATGTGTACAAAGCTGTATTAATAACAGAGTTCCCAAAAAAAGTAACCACATCACTAAGCTCTCCATTAATACCTTTCGAAGTCGTAACTGCTTCGTAAAAAATGGGGAAAATTGCAGTGGTTATGACAAGTGGATAAACTGAGTTTGCCCAATCATAAAAAATCCATCCATTGATTATTTTCTTGTCTTTTTCTGGCATGTTTATGGTTTTAAGATAATGATTTCAACACGCCTATTACTGGCTCTCCCCTTTTCTGTTTGGTTTGTTTGTTTTGGTTTTGTTTCACCGTATCCAAAATAATTTAACCTAGTTTCCACAATTCCAACTTGCTCAAGATATAATTTTACGGCTTCTGCTCTTTCCGATGATAAGGATAAATTGTAATCAACAGACCCTTGATCGTCCGTA
>JBLIDJ010000069.1:0-14777 GCA_047634195.1 Flavobacteriales bacterium | reverse complement strand
ACCTTATTGAGCAAGATTTTTTTAAACACACAGGGCAGTATGATCTGATAGTGGAGCAAACGTTTTTTTGTGCGCTTTCTCCTACACTCAGGCCACAATACGTCAGACACATGCACAGTTTACTAAAACCAAAAGGGAAACTGATTGGTTTGTTGTTTAACGATCCTTTGCCAGGTGATAATCCTCCTTTTGGTGGAGATGTAAAACTGTACCAAGAGTTGTTTTCACCTTATTTTGAAATAGCTATTATGGAAACGGCTTACAATAGCATAGCTCCTCGGAAAGGGCGTGAACTGTTTGTGAAAATGATTCCTAAAAAAGCAGGAAATCAATAACCACATTATGCATTATTAATTGCATAAAAAAATCCACCATACAACTTCTGATTAAAGTCATATGATGGATTTAGAATTGCATTAAGAATGTTTACACCCCCACTTTATCTTTGGTAGGTTTTTTAAGTGTTTTGTCTACCAAGTAGTCTATCACCATACCGGCAATATCTACCCCTGTCGCTTTTTCAATTCCTTCTAGTCCTGGCGATGAGTTTACCTCCAGTACTAAAGGTCCTCTGCTCGATTGTAACATGTCTACACCAGCCACGGACAAGCCCATTGCTTTGGTCGCCATTAAGGCAATTTCGCGCTCTGCTTTCGACAATTTTACTTTCGTGGCAGAACCACCTCTGTGAATATTTGATCTGAAATCTCCATCGGCACCTTGTCTTTTCATAGCCCCAATAACTTTTCCGTTCACCACAAATGCGCGAATGTCGGCACCACCTGCTTCTGCAATAAATTCTTGAATAAGAATGTTTTGCTTTAGGCCGTAGAAAGCTTCAATAACCGATTTTGCAGCTTTTTTTGTTTCGGCCAACACCACACCAATCCCTTGCGTGCCTTCTAATAGCTTGATGATTAACGGAGTACCACCAACCTGCTTAATAAGCATGTCTATTTCCTTTGGGTGATTGGCAAACACTGTTTTTGGTATGCCAACATTATGTGTAGAGAAAATTTGGATGGATCTCAGTTTATCTCTTGATCTAACAATAGACAAAGATGAATTGAGGGTAGTGGTTCCCATAATTTCAAACTGGCGCACAACAGCAGTACCATAGAAGGTAACCGATGCACCAATTCTAGGGATAATACAGTCAACATCATCGAGTGATTCACCTTTGTACAGGACAGTGCCTTTGCCAATTTCTGCCGCTAACGAACATTTCAAATGATCGATAACAACAGCTTCGTGACCACGTTGTTTTGCCGCTTCAAAAAGTCTCTTTGTTGAATACAAGTTGGCGTTTCTGGATAAAATCCCAATTTTCATAATTCCTTTTCATGTTTTGAAGATAAGTTTCGCTGACTAACATCCACTAAAAACCTTCCGTTTAATAATCTTTTTCCAAGCAAAACAGGATACGTCATGCTATTTCTATTGGCTAATGTAAATTCTGATTTAAAATTCTTGCCGTACAATCTAATCTGTAATTTGATGACATACCTTAATTCTACGCTGCCGTTGCTGCTTTTTACTTCTCGGGTTGTAAAATCAGGGAACTCAACAAATGGATGATGCGAGCTTATTAATCGGCACTGAAGAATATTTGCTTCATCGCGTTGAATAATTTTTATTTGCTTGGCATCGATACTCGAAGTACTTGCTCCCGTATCGACTTTTGATTTAATACCAAATAACTGTACCTCTGGAAAGTTTACCTCCTCAATAGTACCTAGTATTTTTTTTATCACTTTTTTCAAGGTCCAAAATTTTATCGAAAATACACGTAAAACAGGAACAATTGACAACTTGAAAATGTTTTTAGTTTTTTTATTTCCATTAGTTTTTGAGTAAAAGAGACTAACACATAAGAATATATCGAGTCTTAAAAATATACTTTACTATTTTATTTGTTGCATTTGGAGTTTTGTAACCCTTTTAAACAAAGGGTCTGACGCAAATTGTAAGTTTTTTTTTGATTAAGTGTATTAAAAATATAGTAATATGTTTTGCATAGTACTGTTTTAAAGATATATATTTGCAATAAACAATACTAGGTATGAAAATAGAAAATACACAAGCACAAATGCGCAAGGGCGTTTTGGAATTCTGCATACTAAGTATCTTAACAAAAAAAGAGGCGTATCCATCAGACATTATCAAAACGCTAAGTGCTTCACAGCTCATAGTGGTGGAGGGAACTCTCTATCCATTGTTAACTCGATTGAAAAACGCAGAATTGCTGTCTTATCGATGGGAAGAATCAACAGGAGGGCCACCAAGAAAATATTACAGCATTACAGAAAAAGGAAAATCTTTTTTAGAAGCATTAACTGACACGTGGAGTGAATTGGTTATTGCAGTACAAACAGTAACAAAGAACTAAAAGATGAAAAAGACAATAACAGCACACCTATGTGGAATCATTTTCACCTTCGAAGAAGAGGCGTACGAACTATTAGAAAGATATTTAGCCGCCATTAGATTGCAATTGGGTAAATCGCCCGACGTACAAGAAATAATGACAGACATTGAAGCGCGTATTGCCGAATTATGCAACGAACATAAAATCGAAAATCGCCTAGTTATTACTACTGAAATTATAGCAGTGATCACTGAAAAATTGGGTGACCCAAGCGTGTTTGGTACAGGCGAAGAACAAGAATTTGAAGAACCAGAAAGAAAAATAAAAAAACGATTTTTCAGACATCCAAACGATCAAATGATTGGTGGAGTATGTGGTGGGATAGCTGCATACGTGAACCTTGATTCTATTTGGGTGCGGATCTTGTTTATTCTGTTTACGGTAATATTTGGCGTTGGTTTACCTATCTACTTTGTCTTATGGCTTGTTGTTCCTGAAGCAAAAACAACGGCTGAAAAGCTTCAAATGCAAGGAGAGGATATCAATATTGAAAACATAAAACGAAAAGTTTCTGATGAAAAAGAAGCGGTAAAAAAGCGATGGGAGAATTTAAATAACGACATCAAAAATAAAAACTGGAGAAATAATTTTGAGCGCTTTTTTTATAAAATATTTTCTGTTATCGGAACTATATTGTCAGGAATCGTAAAACTGTTGGGAGGCGTGTTTTCTTTTATCTTTTTTATTATCAGTTTAGTCATGATTTGTGTCGTGCTAAGTCTCGTTTCTGGCCATGATTTCATGACTATTAATGGAGAAAGTGTTTATGGATGGTGGAACTATGATTATTTCTCAGCCTTGTTGTTGAATTCTGGAGATTATCAAACCTTGTTTTTAGTAGGCTGTGTTATTGTTTTATTAGTTCCATGCACCGCATTGATTATGTTAGGAGCAAGGTTGTTGGGTGGAATGAAAAAAGTGCCTCAAGAGTTTAAGATCAGTATGTTTATCTCCTTTATTGTCGGGTGTATCTTGATTGCTTTTTCTGGCTTCAACGTTGCAAAAGAGTTTAACACGAGAAAAAGTATTACACAAACCGAAGTATTGACGGTCACTTCTGACACCTTGACACTGGATATTTTTAGTGACAACTATTTTTCAAATCATGTTACCAATCATCACAACGAAGAGTTTGAGTTGATTCAAATTGATGATCAGCAAATTATTTTTGGATACCCTTTAGTGAATGTGCTTTCTAGTGATGACGATTCGTTTAGGATTAAAGTTAAAAAAAGAGCAAATGGATTCAACCAAAAAGAAGCTATTGAGCGTGCCGAAAACATTAGTTATGAATATGATTTAAAAGGCAATACGATATTTGTACAGCCATGTTTTTCAACAGCATTGGAGAACAAATGGAGAAACCAACAGGTTTATGTAACCATAGAAGTGCCGGTTGGGAAAACCATTAAATTGAACAAACTCACAGACAGGGTTATTTATGATGTAGCTAACGTGACTAATACGCATGACAGTAACATGGTGAACCATCATTGGACAATGGCCAACAATGGATTGACGTGTGTGGATTGTGATTAAGGGGAAAGGCTTAAGGTTTTAGGTGACAGGTTTAAGGTCGAAAAGTCGAACCCTTCGATAAGCTCAGGGCAGGAGTCAAAAGTTGGAAAACTTCGGCTACTTCAACTCCGTTCAGCACAGGTGCGCTCAGTTCAGGAGTCGAACCCTTAAGCATGCTCAGGGCAGGAGTAGGAAATCCTGAAGGTTTAAAAGGCAAAACCTCGGCTACGCTCGGCTCAAGAGTTTGAAAGTCAGTAGTTCATCATTCCTTTTGTAACGCAGTGGAAGAAAGGATTCCATTTTTTTTTGGGAAATTACAAGTAAGATGCCTTAGCATTCCATTTGCTTCAACAATTGTAAAAAAAACCACTGGCAACAGTGGTTTTTTTATGAGTATATTTTTGGAAATAGCACTGATTTTGTTGCGAAATAAATTGAAACTGGACAGGGTTTAAAAGAGACCTTACCAAAATCATGGAAAACGGTGTAAATTTATGGTCAGGCCAGAGGCCTTGTTTAAAGAAGCTTAGCCAGAGGCTACGCTTAGCGGGGGGATTACTAAATTTAAATATGTAGTAAATTTACAGATATGAGTAAAGCTATTTTAAGCTGTTTTGTTTCAGGCCCATCAATCAAATACGATGCTACACTTGAAGTAGAGAGAATGGCAGATGAAAAAGGTCGTTTATTCAGAAGCTACGTGTGGGGAGGAAATGGTTTGGATAGAGTTTTGAAAAAGTTAGATTGTAGTAAGTATGGAAATGATTTAAAATTAATTCTTTTGCAATTTTATCTAAATCCACTATCAATAGAACTTCCAGGCATCCCAGATATAGAGGAATATAGAAAAAGAGCAAGTGCTATCGGTATACCTATTATTATAAATGATGAAAATTTCTTTGAATCAACTGAACAAGAACGTATTACCTTTTTGAAAAATATTATAGTTCAAAAGTTAAATTTACTTTCAGAAGTAATTAAAGACAAAAAGTTAGATACAGATATAGAACAATTGAGAGTAGATTTGGTAAATAATTTACAATTGATTTAGTTGTTTTAATTTAAAAGGTCTTTCAAAACGGCTAAGTTTTGGATTGTAATATTTAGTATTTGACACTTATTTCAGAGAATTGAAGGAAAATTAACTTCAAAAAAACAGGATATAAATGCTGCAAAAAAAGTTAATGATTAAGATAGTGTCGTTTTTTCTTGTGTTTTGTACTAGTTCTTTTACTAATGCTCAAGACACCTTAATTATTCATTGTAAAATGAAAAACAGTAATTTAAGGCACCTTGATAAATGGTCTAAGAATGAGCCAATAGAAGAAATATTTACCATTATAAATAAAGACACGATTGCATTACCTAAGGTAAATGATTCTACATATTTTTTAGTATATGAAAAGGAGTCAATTATTAACTCAATATGTATTCCTATTTGGCTGAAAAGTGATGGCAAATTTTTATTACATATGTATACAACTTTTTTTTCCATGAAAACAAGAGTGTTTTCATGGAGCTTTATAGTAAGAATATTTCTTTTAAAAGACGTTACGGATTTTCCGTAACTGGCGATAATAGTTGGGGAATGCATTCTTCTAATGGTACGGAGAAAAATGATAAACTGGAATATACAGCACCTCAAGGCTCTCAATTAAAAAACTGTTTGTGTGTTCCTTAAGGTGATATTCAAAACAGGTGGGAAGTTTAACGGATTTTACTCCACCTGCTTCGCAGGATTTAGAAATCCTGCGTTTACAAAACTTAGCGTTTTTAACTCGTATTAGAAAACCACTGGCAACAGTGGTTTTTTATGAGTATATTTTTGGAAATAAAGGGGGAATAATGAAGAAATATATTTTTCGAATCATCTTTTTAGTAATGTTTTTTGGGGTTTGGTTTTTTGCAGAGACTGGACTGTGTATTAGTGAAAAGAGAATGAAAGAAAGGCATCTAAATGGTACAATTGACGAAAAGTTTCTTGATGAAAAAGGGCACATGTATCCGACAATAAGAATTTCTAGTTTAGAAGAGAAAGTAGCGATAAATGATAGGTCTGATTTTTATTCCTTTATTCAGATAGGTGATAGCTTGTTAAAAAAAGAGGGCAGTTTAGAAATAAGAGTTGTAAGAGGTGAAATAGATACTGTTTTTACATTGGACTATGATTGCCAGTAAAGCCGCCGTAACCCCGCTTAGCAGGATTTAGAAACCCTGTATTTACAAAGCTTAGCGTTTTTAACTCGTTTTAGAAAACCACCGGCAACAATGGTTTTTTTATGGCGTAAACTTTTTGGCATTCGGACAAAGTTCAAAGTCAGTTATGCTTGTGTAATAACCATCTGTCTTATTGATAATAAGCTCATACACATTTTTTCTTTTTAGCTCAGGTCTGTCAACCCTTGCTGGTATTAAAACGCTCCCTTTTGTTAGAGTAATACCTTACATCAATGATGCATAAAAACGTGTTACCATCAATCCAGTCAATGATTTTTGTGCTACGAATGAAGATTTAGAAATACTTATTTAAATAAGTATTTCTTTCTGTTTGAAACTGAAAAAATTACCCAGATTATGGGTTAAAAAACAACCCGAAATAGGTTTTGAAAACTAAAAGCCGAGTAAGAAATTGTTTTCTTACTCGGCTTTTGTCATTATTTATTCGCTTAATAGACTAGATGTCTCAGCTGAAAAATGAACCTTACTTACAATTCATTTTCAGTCAATTTAGTTTTTTCAAACGTATCGTCTTGCATCGCTTCAATAGCTTTTTGTAAGCTTTCATTTAAAGGGGCAATAACTTGATAAAACCCAGCCGAATTCCATATATTTCTAGCAATCAATGCTTTCAAACGTAAAGCAATTAATGTGCGGTCGTTTTCAATTCTTTCTTGCTCGGTATTATTAAGGTCTTCCACTTCTTTGTCAGTCAGGGTGTTGTCTTCTTTTAATGTCACCTCACCAAGTACAAGTCCTTCTTTTTTGGCATACGATGCTAATGATTTCAAGATGCTTTCATCTACTTCAAATCCTTTCACAAAACCTTCTATGTCTTTAAAATCCTTGATGAGTTTTTTGCGTTCATCATCAACATAATTTATTCCAAATTGATAGATAATTCCTTTTCTAATTAATTGGTTGAAATAAAACGATCGCTTAGTTGTATCTATTCCTGCAAAAACATCGGGCAAAATACCACCACCACCATAAACGGTACGATGAGTACTTGTGAAATACTTTAATGAATCTGGCATGCTAATGCTGTCTTCAGAGGCCAGTTCACCACTTTTATATCGTTCATACTTCTCCATTCTGTAATCGTCGATTCCGCCTTCATACGATTTTTGGATACTTCTACCTGAAGGTGTGTAGTACCTCGATACAGTTAATCTCACCGCAGCACCGTCTGGCAGTGGGTATGGGCGTTGTACTAATCCTTTGCCAAATGTACGACGACCAATAATTAATCCTCTGTCCCAATCCTGAACAGCGCCACTCACAATTTCACTGGCCGATGCTGAACTTTCATCTACCAACACGGCTAACTTCCCGTATTCAAAACAACCATCTTTGGAAGCTTTGTAGGTTTCTTTTGGGTAATATCTTCCTTGGGTGTAAACTAACAGTTTGTCGTTGCTCAATAACTCATCGGCCAAACCAACTGCTGCACTTAAATATCCGCCACCATTTCCTTGTAGGTCAAGTATTAGGTTTTTCATTCCTTTTGATTTGAGTTCCTCAACAGCGGTCACAAATTCTTCTACAGAAGTACTTGAAAAACGATTCAACTTTACATATCCAATTTCTGGAGTTACCATGTAACTAACGTCTAGGCTGTACAATGGGATTTTGTCTCTGGTTATGCTGAAGCCTAACCATTCTTTTAAATCTCTCCGTTTTATTTTAACATCAACAATGGTTCCTTTTTTACCTCTCAGATACTTCATTACATCAGAGTTTTGAACGCCAATACCTGCAACAGTATCTTTTTCAACCATTATTATTTTGTCACCAGCGCGAATGCCTATTTTTTCGGAAGGCCCTCCAGCAATAGTGGCAACCACAAAAATAGTATCTCTAAGAATGCTGAATTGAATTCCCACCCCTTCAAAATTCCCAACCAAAGGTTCTTCCATTTTTTTGCGCTCTTTGCTAGGAATGTAAACAGAATGTGGGTCAAGTTCTTCTAATATTTTCACCATGGCTTGTTCAATTAAGTTGGGCGCATCAACAGAATCGACATACAGCCTATCAATGTGATACATCAACGTGTTGAAGTTTTCAAGAGATTTGCTTAAATCTGTTTGCGCAACACTCATTACACTGGAAAAACCAAAGGCAATTATTAATAGTAATCTCATCATTTGTATCAATCATTAAATTCTATGCTAAAATAGCAAGGCTTTACGAAAAAGTGTGTTAAAATTGGTTAAAGGCACTTTTTGGCTTATCAACGGAATCGGTAAAAGGATAAACTTATGTTATTATCTAATTTTATACATATTTTTCGAAGGTTTTCATCATATTTGTAAAAAGAGAACATTTTGATAATTCGTAAGATCATATTAGTTATTGGTTGCTTCTTGAGTATTGCTAGTACCACGCAAGCTCAAGAGTTAGTGACCCTCCAAAAATGGAGTAATGCTCAAGTAGAAAAAGAAATAGAAAATGGTATTGCATCAGGACGTAAATTCGTTGGATATGCGTTGCCAGCAAAAGCCAATTTATCGGTCAAACAACAAGATAATCTTTGGGTTTATGAGCAAATCATATCGGTATCAAATGTACAAGCACTAAACATTCGCTATTTCAATTGGAAATTGCCTATTAATAGTGAAGTTGTAATCACAAACCTTAAATCGTTTGAACGGACAATTTCACCTACGAGGTTAGTACAGGCAAATAACAATTTACATTTTTCGTCAGGTATCATTGACGGAGATAGTTTGCTCGTTCAGATTATTAGCCAACAAGCACTAAGTCAAATCCCAGAATTAAACGAGGTTAGTGTTTTTATTGACCAGAAGAATAATGTCTTGAAATCGGGTGCATGTCAGGTTAATGTAGATTGCTCGGAAGGTGACAATTGGCGCAATCAAATAAACAGTGTGGTACACATTATTACCAAGGTTGGCTTTTCTTATTATGCCTGTAGTGGTGTTGTTGTCAATAATGCGACATACGATTGTACGCCTTATGTATTGTCGGCATGGCATTGTTCTTACGATTCTAATGCGGATGATTATGATGGTTATGAATTTTATTTCAACTATCAGTATTCAAATTGCGGAGGTTCGTCTTTTTCTAAAAATCAATTTTTGAGAGGATGTGTCAAACGCGCAGATAGTAATGACGATGCAGGTGACACAGGATCCGATTTTGTCTTATTAGAACTAGTTGATCAAATACCAAGTAGTTTTAATGCCTATTACGCAGGCTGGAATGTTGATGGAAACAGTTCTAATACTGGAGTAAGTATTCATCACCCCAATGGTGACCCAAAAACTATTTCCACCTACAAAACATTTTTGCAAAGTGATAAGTTTTCTAACAATGCACCAGGGTACTCGCATTGGAGAGTCAATTGGTTTAGTACCGTTAATGGTTTTGGCACTACTGAGCAAGGTTCATCAGGGTCACCGATATTCGACAGTGAAGGATTAGTGATTGGTACATTAACAGGAGGAGGGTCTAGTTGTTCTAACACAGGGGCTCCTGATTTTTATGGTAAAATGTCCTATCACTGGACGGGAAATCCAAATAGTGAAAACCAAAAACTTAAGGTCTGGTTGGACCCAGCTAATACAGGGGTTAAAGAAATTGAAGGGACTTATTACCCTTGTACTTCACCAACAGATAACGACGCTGGAATTATAAGTGTGTTAAATAGTGGCTTGAGTTGCAGTACCAACTTGAACTTACAATACACGATTAAAAACTTTGGTGAAGAAACATTAGAAAGAGTAAATATTACTATTAAAGTAAACAATGCCATCCAAGTTTCATTTCTACATCCTACAAACCTGGCTACAGGGATTACCGAAGTACTTAACAATAATGTTGTTTTAGCAGAAGGGAAAAATAATATCCAAATTTCTACGACACTCCCTAACGGCATTGTTGACAATAATTCAATAAATGACGCGGGTAATACCGTGTTGTATAAAGGATCGGCTTCCGAAATTACACGTGTACGTTTTCAGCCTGATTGCGACCCAGAACAAGTAAGTTTCGATTTGTTTGCTGAAGATAATACCTTGTTAACCTCCGTTAATACGGGGAGTCTGCAAGCAGGTGTAAACAATTTTGATTATTGTTTACCTCAAGGATGTTATTATATCAGGCTTTTCGATACAGGTGAAAATGGGCTTTCTAACAATACATGTGGCGAAGAAAATGCAAGTGTCAAAATTATAGATAACGAACAAACAGAGTTAGCGTTTATAGAGGGCAATAATGATCTTTATACAAATACAGCATCGTTTGGGTTTTGTAATAACGTTATTCAAAATATTGATGAAACAAGTTTTAAGATTATCCCCAGCCTTGTTTCTAGTGAACAAAAAAGTATTGAGATTGCATTTGATAAGGTAGTTTTATTAAACTTAGAGATAGTGGTTTATGATTTAGCGGGTAATATTATGCTGGAAGCAGAGGCCTATGTATTTAAAAAAGTAATTTTAGACATCAGTAAGCTTAAAAAAGGAATGTATATCTTACAGCTTACGACAGATAATAAAAAAATTACAGAACGATTTATTAAATTATAATATGTCAAAGAAAATAAACTGTATTGCACTGGTTGATGACGACGATGTAACCAACTTTTTGAATAAAAGATTGGTAGAAACATCAAATATGTTCTCGCATATATTAACTTTTTCTAATGGTAAGGAGATTCTTGACTACATGTGCACTGACGATGTCATAGAGCCAAATTTGATATTATTGGATATTAATATGCCAGTAATGAATGGTTTTGATTTTCTCGAGCATCATAAAAAATTACCAATAAGTAATAAGGCAAACATGGTTATTGCAATGTTAACCACTTCTTTGTTGGAAAAAGACAGGGCTAGAGCTGAGCAATTAGAAATAACAGAATACGTAGAAAAACCACTTTCTTTTGATAAGCTGAAATCGCTTATTGATAAACACATTGATAAATTCGACTTGTAAAACCTGCACTTAGCAGGTTTTTTTATGCCAGTTTGACAGTCATACAAAAATGGCACAGGCTTTGTCAAAAGAACATCAAACAAAAAAATAATAGAAAAATGCAAAACGGAACCATTAATGTTCAGACGGAAAATATATTTCCAATCATCAAAAAATTCCTTTACTCAGACCATGAGATATTTTTACGCGAACTAGTATCCAATGCAGTAGATGCTTGCCAAAAACTAAAAACCTTGTCTTCAGTAGGCGAGTTTAAAGGTGAGCTTGGCAATTTGAGAGTAGAAGTAATCATTGACGAAAAAAATAAAACATTAACCATAAGAGACAATGGTGTTGGCATGTCTCAAGAAGAAGTAGACAAATACATCAATCAAATTGCTTTTTCTGGCGCAGAAGAATTTGTGAATAAATACCAAGAGCAAGACAATGCGATCATTGGCCATTTTGGACTTGGATTTTATTCTTCTTTCATGGTGTCTAAAGAAGTAACCATCATTTCTAAATCTTTTAGAGATGATAAAGCAGTGACATGGACATGCGACGGATCACCTAACTACAACATGGGTGAGTCTGACAAAGCAGAAAGAGGTACCGATATTGTCATGCAAATTGCTGATGACTCTACCGAGTTTTTGGAAGAAAGCAGAATCAAAGGTATTCTTGACAAATACTGTAAGTTTTTGCCTGTTGACATCAAGTTTGGTACTAACGAACATACCGAAAAAGAAAAAGACGCAGAAGGAAAAGAAGTAGAAGGCGGTAAAGAAACTAAAATTGTTGAAGACAACATCGTTAACAACACCCAACCTACTTGGATCAAAGCTCCAGCAGAATTAAAAGACGAGAATTACACTAGTTTTTACAAAGAGCTTTATCCGTATGCGGAAGATCCAATGTTTCACATTCACTTGAACGTTGATTACCCGTTTAACTTAACCGGAATTTTATATTTCCCTAAGTTCAAGAACAACATGGATATGAATCGCAACAAAATACAGTTGTATTCAAACCAGGTTTTTATTACCGATTCGGTAGAAGAAATTGTTCCTGACTTTTTAACCTTATTACATGGAGTTATCGATTCACCAGATATTCCATTAAACGTTTCTAGATCGTACTTACAATCAGACGCAAACGTTAAGAAAATTTCGAACCACATTTCTAAAAAAGTAGCGGACAAGTTGCAAGAAATGTTTAAAAACAAGCGTGAAGAGTTTGAAGCCAAATGGGATGACATCAAAATCTTTATGGAATATGGTATGTTGTCTGACGATAAGTTTTACGACAGAGCAGCTCCATTTTTCTTGTTCAAAAACACGGAAGGTAAATTCTTTACACTAGAAGAGTACAAAGAAAAAATAACAGCACTTCAAACAGATAAAGACGGAAACGTAATTTGTTTGTATGCGTCCAATGCTGATGAGCAACATTCATTTATTGAAGCAGCCAAAGACAGAAGTTACGATGTCTTGTTATTGGAAACTCCACTTACAGCTCACTTAGTAGGAAAGCTTGAGCAGAAAAACGAAAAAACGACTTTCGTTCGTGTCGATGGTGATACCATGGACAACTTGATTAAGAAAGACGAAGAAACGCCTTCTAAATTAAGTAAAGAACAAGAAGAAGCCTTGAAACCTGTTTTTGAAGGTGTTGTAAGTAAAAGCAAATTCACGGTTGAGGTAAAACCATTGGATAGCGCAGAAGGCCCGGTTATTATTACCCAGCCTGAGTTTATGCGAAGAATGAAAGAGCAACAAGCTGTTGGTGGTGGAAACCCAATGTTTGGGATGATGCCAGAAATGTACCAATTGGTTGTTAACGCAAACCATACTTTAGTGACTGAATTGGTTGATATGAAAGAAGAAGTTGAAAAGAAAGAACTAAGCAAGCAAATGGTTGATTTAGCAATGTTAGGTCATGGCTTGTTAAAAGGTGCCGATTTGACCAACTTCATCAAACGAAGTGTTTCTTTAATATCTAAAGCTTAAAACAAAAAGCATGAAATCAATATTGAAAACAATCGCTTTTGCCACCGTAACATTACTGATGACCTCTTGTGGATACAACAGTATGGTGGAAAAAGATGAATCGATCACGGAGCAGTGGGCACAAGTGGAAACACAATACCAACGTAGAGCAGATCTTATTCCTAACTTGGTAAGTACCGTAGAAGGCTACGCCGATTTTGAAAAAGAAACCTTGATGGGTGTTATTGAAGCACGTTCTAAAGCAACAAGTGTACAAATTGATCCTTCCAACTTGACGGAAGAAAATTTAGCTACGTTTCAAAAAGCACAAGGTCAAATAAGTTCTTCTTTGTCTAAGTTGTTGGTAACCGTAGAACGTTACCCTGACTTAAAAGCAAATGAGAATTTTAGAGATTTGCAAGCACAATTGGAAGGAACTGAAAACCGTATTGCTGTGGCTCGAAGAAACTTTAATGAGTCGGTAAAATCGTACAATACTTACATTCGTAAATTTCCTAGAAACATGTACGCAGGTATGTTCGATTTTGAAAAACGAGCCTATTTTGCAGCTGAAGAAGGAAACGAAAAAGCACCGGAGGTGTCCTTTAAATAATGAGCGAAAAATCAAATAAATATCTTTCAGAATCAGAGCAAAGAGCGGTGAAAGCCGCTATTGCTTTGGCTGAAAAGAATACGTCTGGCGAAATAAGAGTGCACATAGAAGAAAAATGCAAAGAAGATGTGCTAGACAGAGCAGCTTTTGTTTTTGAAAAACTAGAAATGCATAAAACTGATTTGAGAAATGGGGTGCTTTTTTACTTGGCTACTACAGATCGAAAATTGGCTATCATAGGAGATGGAGGAATCAACGAAAAAGTTGATAAAGACTTCTGGAAAACCATTACCGAACAGTTGGTTGAGCAAATAAAACAAGGCAATATGACTGCTGGACTTTGTGATGCTATCGTGATGGCTGGCGAACAATTAAAAGCTCATTTTCCTTACCAGGAAGATGATAAAAACGAACTATCAGACGAAATCTCATTTGCCTAATGTACATAAAACAACTTTTTATTACCCTCTTCTGTACCTTAGCTTTTGGTGCTTTTGCTCAGTCAGACATACCTACTGTTAACCGATTGGTGGTAGACAAAGCAGGGTTTTTATCCCAGCAAGAACAACAAGCATTAGAACAACAATTGGTTGAATTTTCTAACCAAACGTCCAATCAAATTTTGGTGTACATCTCGTCCGATTTGGGCGATTACGATATTTCTGATTTTGCGGTGCGCTTGGGTGAAAAAAACAAAGTAGGACAAGACAAATCTGACAACGGAGTAGTCATTGTTATTAAGCCCAAAACAGCACGAAGTAGAGGGCAAGCATTTATTGCCCCAGGCTACGGACTAGAAGGTGCAATACCTGATATTACCGCGAAGCAAATTGTGGAGAATGAACTGATTCCTTATTTCAAACAGCAACAAAATTATCAAGGATTATCGCAAGCGGTTTTGGTTATCAAAAAACTCGCTATTGGTGAGTTTAATAAGGAGATGTACCAGAAAAAAGGAAAAAAAGCAAAAGGCTCTAAGCTGTTTTCATTTTTACTGGTTTTGATCATCATCATATTTACTATGACTCGCAAAGTACGACGATATGCAGGAGCCAATAATCTAGGTTTCTTG
>JBLIDJ010000068.1:0-14860 GCA_047634195.1 Flavobacteriales bacterium | reverse complement strand
TATCGTATTCTACCTCAGGTTTGCTTGAATACAGCGTTTTCGGTAGAAGCCGACTGGAGTGGGGCGTCGTATTGGTTTTCTCGCGTAGCATTATCCTCAAACGGAAAAATATTATTGCTTGGCCTCAAAAAAAACTCCCTGCAAGGCGATAGGGTTGTAACTGATATCTACTCACAATTAGGTGTTGGTTTTTCCTTCACCGAAGATGGTTTGCAACTTTTCAGAACTAACACGCTAACCAAGCAACTTACTTGGGATTTCACCCATTGCCCAGACTTAGCGCAAACAGTTATTGCTACCTGTGCTGTGTTGGGTGTCACAGGTCTTTTTTCTGGACTCAAAAGCCTTCGCATAAAAGAAACAGACCGCATACTAGCCATGCAAACGGAACTAAAAAAAATAGGCGCTACGCTCAAAAGCCAGAACAACGAAGTGTTTGCATTAACACCGAGCAACACTTTACCAACAACATCCATCGTCATAAACACCTATCACGATCATCGTATGGCCATGGCATTTGCGCCATTAGCTGCTATCATAGAAAACATTAGCATTGAAAATCCAGCTGTAGTAAGTAAGTCTTACCCTCGTTTTTGGGATGATTTGAAGGAGACAGGGATTAAGTAATGTTTAATTTTTAATGATGAATATTAAATAGGACTTCCCTTCGAAATGTATCAAGCGTTGTCACTTCGAATAGCGAAGCGTATCGAGAAGAAGGCAAAAATTATGAAAGTCAATCAAGTCAAAAGTTTATAAGGTCAGAAAGCCAAAAAAAATCAGTTGACAATTTTCAGTTTTCAAAAAAAAACGGTCAACGTTATTTAGGCATTGACAACCTGTCACCTTACATCCCGAATTCCGATAGCTATCGGAACAGGACAAGCTCTGTCACCTGTCAAAAAGTTAAATAAAGTTAAGTATCACTACCACAGTTGGTTTTTTATTTAGGTTTACGCCAAACCAATACTAATAAATATGAAATCAGTAACAAAAATAGGCATGGCACTTTTTGTATGTTGCCTAACAACTTATCAAGCACAAAGTCAAATAAATGTCGAAGCCCCATCCGACAGCATTAACAGCAATCAATCGCTTAACATCTCCGATGATAATAGTTATCCTGTAAATGTCATCGTAGGTTCAGCGGAAATAGGTGTGGGATTAATACGCAATCAACTTGCCCCTAACATCAATTACAGCCTTACCATCCGAAATAGAAAAGGGTATGAGTTTGGACTGAGTGGTATTGCTTATTACATGTTTCAGAAAAATGAATCAGATCATTATGACATTAGCATGAATCATTTTTTAGGAGCTTCGTATATGCGTATAAAAGAGGAAGGGTCTAATGTTGGCGTCTCTTTTCGTTATTTGCTAAAAGACACACAAAACGATTTTGAAGGCGATGCTTTTATGATTTCTACGCATCACGAAAAAGCGAAGTTTAATATTAGTCCATCACTCATTTTCAGTAATAATTTTAAGACAATGTATCCTTCTTTATCTGTTTCATACGTTATATTTTAATACCTAAAAAGAAAAACACAAGGCATAAAAAAAGGAAGTTAAACAATTTGACTTCCTTTTTTTATGTGCAAAATTAATCGTGTCTTAGTGCTTCAATAGGATCTAGTTTTGCTGCTTTGCTGGCTGGGTAAAAACCAGACACCACTCCTACTATAAAACAAACCACAACTCCCAAAATAATCCAGTTCCATGGGATGATAAAACCTCCACCGACTAACAAAGAAACTACGTTGCCAATAATTATTCCTAATACAATTCCTAAAGCTCCTCCCAATTGACTAATCACAACTGCTTCCGATAAAAATTGCATGCGAATCGTGCTTGAACTGGCTCCTATGGCTTTTCTGGTTCCAATTTCTTTGGTACGCTCGGTTACGGATACCAGCATGATATTCATTAATCCAATAGCCGCTCCAAGTAAGGTGATAATACCAATGACTTGAGCAATGATGGTAATAAAGCTAAGTTGCTCAATAACCGTATTGGCGAGGTTGTCACTTTTGCTAATAATAAAACTTGATTCTTCTCCGATTGGATCTTTCCTAATAATACGCAACAAGCCCGTTGTTTCATTGATGGCTAAATCAAGATCTTCTGTTTTGTTTGTCATCACATTAATGGCAAACTGCATATTAGGTCTATGGTAGTTTTTGCGAACATTACTCACAGGAATAATACACTGCCTGTCGCCACTAAAACCAATGCTAGAACCTTTTTGTTCCAAAATCCCTATCACTTTATATTTAGCACTTCCAATAGAAATAATAGCCCCTATGGGTTCGTCTTTTTGACTCGGAAATAACTTATCGACAATTTCTTGACCGAGAATAACCACATTGTTGCCATACAACATTTCATTGCTACTAAATTCTCGTCCTTTATCAATGAGGTAGCCAGTTGTTTGAAGGTAATATCCCGATCCACCAATGACACGAATATTGGGGTCTGTTTTGTTAGACCCGTTTTTTAAGGTAGCTGCTCCAGAAGCATTTGCCGAAATACTTACCTTGGCAGGGAAGTTAAATTCTTCTACAAACTCCATTGCTTCACGATACGAAATGGGTGGCTTAGGTTTCATTCTTTTTTCGCCACTTACCCTAAAGTTTTGAGAAGTTCTAATGGCAAAGGTATTTGCTCCCATGCTACTAAAATCGCTTCTTAGTTTTCCTTTTATGGCATCAATGGCTGTTAAAATACCAACCAAACAGGTAATACCAATACCAATAATAAGCACGGTAAGCACTGTTCTTAGCGCATTGCTTTTTACGGCTTTTAACGCAATTTTAAAATTTTCTTGAGCCATATTGCTCACACCTAGAATTTTCATACGTTGCTAAAATAATGTGGCTTTTTGTAGCTTATTTTCAATTTGTGCCAAACTTAGTTTATACAGGATAAATGGTTAAATGTTGATTTAAAAATATCTGTTAAAAAGTGATTTCAATTAATCCTTGTTATCAAGACC
Organism: Flavobacteriales bacterium; assembly: GCA_047634195.1. Taxonomy (GTDB): domain Bacteria; phylum Bacteroidota; class Bacteroidia; order Flavobacteriales_D; family Luteibaculaceae; genus JBLIDJ01. The sequence continues at coordinate 11,865 of JBLIDJ010000068.1, read as the reverse complement.
AATTCTACCCGTCATATACTTTTAATCATTGTGCTAAATACGTATATTCGCAATCCTAAAAAACGACCCTTTTTATAAACTGTAATAACATAACAAATGGCATTTGATATTGACATGATTAAAGCTGTTTACGACAGGTATCCTGAACGTATTAGCGCAGCACGAAAAATGGTGGGAACACCATTAACACTAGCCGAAAAAATTCTTTATACTCACCTTTGGGAAGGCAATACTACCGCTGCACAAGAGCGTGGTAAGTCATATGTTGATTTTGCCCCAGATAGAGTAGCTATGCAAGATGCAACAGCACAAATGGCTTTATTACAGTTTATGCAAGCTGGAAAAACTAAAGTAGCTGTTCCTTCTACAGCTCATGCCGATCACTTGATCCAAGCAAAAGTAGGTGCCGATAAAGATTTACAAGAATCATTGAACAAGAACAACGAAGTGTTTAACTTCTTAAGTTCTGTTTGCGACAAATACGGTATTGGTTTTTGGAAGCCAGGTGCTGGAATTATTCACCAAGTAGTGCTTGAAAACTACGCTTTCCCAGGTGGAATGATGATAGGTACTGATTCTCATACGGTAAACGCCGGTGGATTAGGAATGGTAGCTGTTGGTGTTGGTGGTGCCGATGCTGTTGATGTAATGGCTGGTATGGCTTGGGAGCTTAAAATGCCTAAACTTATTGGTGTTAAGCTTACGGGAAAACTGAATGGATGGACATCTGCTAAAGATGTGATTCTTAAAGTAGCCGGTATTTTAACCGTAAAAGGTGGTACAGGTGCTATTGTTGAATACTTTGGCGATGGAGCAACATCTTTGTCAGCAACAGGAAAAGGAACCATTTGTAACATGGGTGCAGAAATAGGTGCTACTACTTCTACCTTTGGTTACGACGATTCCATGAGAAGATATTTAACCGCAACTGGACGTGCCGATGTTGTTGCTGCTGCAGACAAAGTTGCAGAGCACTTAACAGGCGATGCTGAAGTATACGCTAACCCAGAACAATATTTTGATCAAGTTATTGAAATTGATCTTTCTACGCTTTCTCCTTATGTAAACGGTCCTTTTACGCCAGATTTAGCTACTCCTGTAGCTGAAATGAGAGCAAAAGCAACTGCTAACGATTGGCCTTTGAAAGTTGATTGGGGATTGATTGGTTCTTGTACCAACTCTTCTTACGAAGATTTGGCCAGAGCTGCTTCTATTGCCAAACAGGCGGTTGACAAAGGTTTGGTTACCAAATCTGAATTTGGAATTAACCCAGGATCTGAGCAAGTACGTTTTACGGCCGAAAGAGATGGTTTATTAAAACCATTTGAAGATTTGAACGCAACTATCTTCACCAACGCTTGTGGACCTTGTATTGGACAATGGGACAGAGCTGGTGCAGACAAACAAGAAAAAAACACCATTGTACATTCGTTTAACAGAAACTTCTCGAAACGTGCCGATGGTAACCCAAATACACATGCATTTGTAACTTCTCCAGAAATGGTTGCTGCTATTGCTATCTCGGGTGATTTAGGCTTCAACCCTATTACCGATACCTTAACAAACAACAAAGGAGAGCAAGTAAAATTAGATCCACCAAAAGGAGATGAACTTCCTGCAAGAGGGTTTGACGTAAAAGAAAATGGTTTCCAAGCTCCTGCAAAAGATGGTTCAGGAATCAACGTGGTTGTGAAAGAAGATTCAGATCGTTTGCAATTATTAACGCCTTTCGCTATTTGGAATGGTGAGAACATTACCGGAGCTAAATTGCTAATCAAAGCAGATGGTAAATGTACCACCGATCATATTTCTATGGCCGGGCCTTGGTTACGTTACAGAGGTCACTTAGATAACATTTCAAACAATTGTTTGATTGGTGCTGTCAATGCATTTGGCGGAAAAACCAATACAGTTGTTAGTCAAATAGACGGAACTGTTGATGCAGTGCCTGCCACAGCAAGAAAATACAAAGCAGCTGGCATACCATCTATCGTTGTTGGAGATCACAACTACGGTGAAGGTTCTTCTAGAGAGCACGCAGCCATGGAGCCACGTCACTTAGGTGTTTGTGCCGTTATTGTAAAATCGTTTGCCCGTATTCACGAAACAAACCTTAAAAAACAAGGGATGTTAGGCTTAACATTTGCCAACGAAGCCGACTATGATAAAATCATGGAGAATGACACGTTCAACTTCATTGATTTAGCTGACTTCGCACCAGACAAGCAATTAACTTTAGAGTTGGTTCATAACGATGGTAGCAAAGAAAACATCAAATTAAATCATACGTACAATGCACCACAAGTAGATTGGTTTAGAGCTGGTTCAGCCTTAAACTTAATAAGACTTGCTAACGCATAAGTAACATATCTCACTAGAGCGAAAAGGCTGTCTAAGAAATTAGGCAGCCTTTTTTTGTTTATGCCATTTTATGTATTAACCTACTCTACTTCTTGTTGCATACATGAACTGTCATTTTAAACTTGTGTTATTAGTTCGCATCATGTACTTTAGCATCCGTTACATAAATAATGCGGATAGGTGACATATGTTATATCCGCATATTACCACACATACAATAAAAAAATGAAGAAAATATTTACTATAATTATCTTAAGCCTTTTTATCGCTAATGCATTTGGTCAAATCAATATGGAAGACTCGACTGCTCAAGTTATTGGGTATTGGAATATTGGAGACAAAGAGAGCTATAATGTTTCACTTCAAAAAATAAAACTAAAAGAAACGGACACAATTTCTAATGAATTGATGACTTATGAAATTGATGTGACTGTAATTGATTCTGCTGCTAACTCTTATTCTATAGAATGGTTTTATTACAATTACAAAACGAATTCGACTAATGAAATTGTTAAAAAAATGACTTCCCTTTCAGCAGATTTAAGAGTTGTCATTGAAACGGATGAATACGGTGCAATAAGAGGAATTAAAAATTGGAAAGAAGTTCGTGATTATTTAAAAAAATCAGTAAGTCAGATAAAAAATGATTTTAAAGACATCCCCAATATGGACAAATTATTAAAGCAAATAGAAGGTATGTATACATCAAAAGCGGCAATAGAATCTACTTCAATTAAAGATGCTCAGCAGTTTTACACTTATCACGGTGGAAAATACTTACTTGAGGAACTTCTTGTATTCTCTATGCAATTACCTAACATTTATAACCCCAAGACACCTTTCGATGCAAAAACTACAGTTTATCTAGATGAACTTAATCCTGAAGAAAATAATTTCATAATACGCTCTAGTCAAGAAGTCGATTCTGACCAATTGACAAACACAACATTTGAGTATATGAAAAAAATGGCAAAGACATTGAAAACTAAAGAACCTAAAAAAGAAGAAATAGGAACGTTAACTAATGTTACAATAATAGCTTCAAGAATTCACGGAACTGGTTGGCCAATTTATAGCATCCTTACCAAAACAGTGAACACAATGGACGTGACAAATATTGAGGAAAGAATAATTGAAATAAAGTAACAACGTGTGGTAACATCATCTATATTTTATAGGGCAGTTGGCAGTAATTTGAAACAGTAAAGCAATTAATAAATTCCGCCAAAACTTTGTTTTGACGTTTTATCAGAAAAAAGTTAACCCCAAAGCCAAAGCTTTGGCTAATTAGGTAAATGAAAAAACAGTACTTTTTATCGCCCTACAAAAACATATGTTGGGAGTTAAGCACTAGTAACAGGAACGAAATGGAAATAGAAAAAATAGCAGAAATATTAATTTATTATATACATGCACCACTTGGTGGAATTGCTCTTTTGACCGGTGGAATTGCTCTGATTGTTAAAAAAGGAAATAGGCTACATAAGAAATCAGGAAAAGTATTTTTCTACTCAATGATACTCTCTGCTAATGCAGCCTTAATCATTTCTATTTTACCAAATCACGAAAGTCCATTTTTATTCTCCATTGGAGTATTTAGTTCTTATTTTCTATTAACAGGTCTTAGAAGTTTGAACTATAAGCACAAAGGGGTTAGCCTTAAGACTGATAAAATCATTGCTTATTTGATTCTAATAACTGGAATTTGTATGATTTTGTACCCCATAATCTTATACAGTAAATTGAATATAATTTTAACTGTATTTGGAGTTGTTGGATTAGTATTCGGTATAAAGGATTTAAGGCTTTTTAAGGATAGAAATCGACTCCGAAAAAGTTGGCTGAAGTTACACTTAGGAAAAATGATTGGTGGATATATTGCGGCAGTGACTGCTTTTTTTGTTGTGAACCAAGTATTGCCTGGGATTTGGAATTGGTTTGTACCTGGAATTATAGGGGGCTTGTATATTACGTATTGGATGATAAAGATGAATAAGAAAAAAACTGTCCCTATAACCACATCTATAGACTAGCGGTTTGGGTGCTAAGTAAAAACATAAAACAAAGGTCATCCTGAACTGAAAATTAGTACGTAAAAACGCACCACATTTTCAAATCGTTAGTGGTAAGCAAAACGAAAATAACACATGACAAGATTTATTACATTCATTATACTATCGATTTTTAGTCAAACAATATATTCACAGGTTTATACTGAAAAACAGACCAGGCATAGATTTGCTCAAATGAACTTTGGTATTGACATTCAGTCAAGTTTTGGAGGTAGTACGAACTATATAGATGCTCAAGGAAATACTCAGTTCTTAGAGTTAAACAATACCTTTTCGCCACGGCTTTTAATCGGAGGTACTCATTTTTGGGGTCATGCTGATTTTTATATCGCCATCCCTCTTTATGACCAAATAATTAAAAAAGAAAATCAAGAAATAACTGCACTAAGGGGAGTTGAGACGGTCTTTAAATACTATCCATTTCGCATCGAAAATAATAAAGTTCGTCCATACATTGGTACCTCACTTGCTCCTTTTCACTATGCCCAGAGAAATAAAAATTTTGATTACCCAAGTGGACCAGAATTGAATAACACATGCTTTCCTTTACTTGGAGGCATTACCTTTAATTCAAAAAATCACTTGATAGAATTAGGATTGGCTTGGAATTACGCCAACCGTCATAATTATTATATTTCAAAAAATCAGGTAGAAAGCATCCGAACCCCTCCTCTTTATGCCGCATTTTCCTATCGGTATATGCTTGAAACCACTTTAAGCGCTGAAAAAGATTGGGAGTCAGGGAGAACAGAAGAAGTAACGAAAATACTGGCGAATAAGGGACGATTAAATGGATTTTATTTGGGTGTAGGTATCTCATCTGCATTTTGGTTGAAAGCAAGTAATTACAATACTCAGCTAAGACCCTATATTGGTAAATACAGTACTTCAATTATGCCCGATTTCACATTGGGTTATTACCTTCATAAGCCAGACCTAAATATTGCCGTTGGATATAGAGGATACGATGCTTCTACAACTACCTATGGGACAATTCAGCAATTGAACAGGAAATCATTACTATTCGAGGCTACCAAATATCTTTTTGATTATCACGGATTTGTTCCATTTATAGGCCCAGTAGTGAGCTACGAAAATCTCTATTTTAATGAAAGTTTTGAAGGTACAAAAACGGTTGATGTTGAAGATGATAAATTGGGATATGGTCTCACATTTGGGTGGGATATTCGCCCGAACCGTATACAGAGTTGGATACTAAGAACAAATTTGAGGTGGCATCCTAATCTTTTCTTGGAGGTTGACCAACATTCAAAAATATCGTTTGACAATTTAGAGTTTAATTTTATACAGCTTATCATTTACCCAAATAGAATGATAAAACACAAACCGAAACGCTAACCTTGAATATGCGATTATACTCACTAAGCGGTCGCGTTAAACATAGTTGAAGCATTATCCACCCGCTTCCTTCATTTAATACATTCCTGCTTACCGCTCCGTAAACTACTCTGTAAGTTTTTATTCTTCCAACGTAAGCTATAGGCACCTTTTCCTTCCCTCTATTTAAGGTCAATGTTAGGGTTTTTCAATAATTATGCGATATTTGACCGTACTTAACTACTTAAAATCAGTTAAGTATAACGTATCATACTGGAGAGCTATACACATGTCAATTGTAAATAGTTGCACGAAATAGAGATGTATACACAGTAAATAAATAGCTAGTTGAGTATAAATATAAGTTGGGCACAATTGAATATGAACGGAACAAACTTTATCACTATCGGCTATAATTTTCTTAGGTTATCTATTAATTCAATTGAAGAAAGGAATAATCAAGGAAAAAGAAGATACCCATACAAATACCTTAATCAATTACCCCTCTGCCACGCGAATTCTTTCGCGTGTGTAAAAAAAACTCCTATTTCTTCAGAACTTGCGATGACTTTTAGCTTTTCTTCTAAGGTCCACTTCTTATATTTCATAGCTCAAATGTATTATTTGAAATTTAAAATATCACTCCGAACTTATGCGGGGCTAAACTAGCAGTGCAGTTGATTATAGTGATGAAAAGGGTTTACTTGATCAAATTCTTATGGTTAATTTGAGGAAATGATATTTAGGAGCAAGCTAAACTTTACTCACGCGAAAGAATTTGCGCGATAGCGGGAGCCATTTTGGCCGCCACAGGTGATTCTTAATTATTGCACCACACACTAACCAATAAAGGTATACTTACATATTTAAAGTTAATTACCGGTGTTTTTTAAAACATAAGGAGTCATTTGGTATTGTACTATTGCATGAGCAATTTAACTCATGCAATAGTACTTAATTACCCTACCCCTTATCCAATTACAAACGCTTGTAAATATTTACCAAGCAATAAAATATACATGAATTACTTGTTACGGTAACACACACATGTGTTGTGTAAAATGAAGATTATGATTCATTAAATTCGAGAGATTACCGAATTCAAAACATAGAATCAATCATGCTTATCAAGTATGTAATGAATATTGAGGTAATTAAAAAAGTCCCTCAAAAATTAATTGAGCGACTCTAATATTTATGTAACCCTCAATTAATATGCGTAAGCAACCCAACCAAAGGTTTCTTCATAGTGTTTACCGTCTGAATTTGGTTTATTAGAACCAACTAATTCATTCATTCTACATTTAAACCCGGTACTATTTACATCCATGATTCGAATGCCTGGAGAATGCCCCCCATTAAACGTTTGGATTTGTACCTGAACGATTACTTTACTTCCCTTAGGAAAGGCTTTCGGAAATACGACATCAATGAATCCCGTAGGATTACTTGTTGAACTTGTTGCGTAGGCACTGTTAGAATCGAATAGCCCAACTTGCTGAATAGGTGCAGCATAGCTACTTACATTTGTTACTGTATTTGACATAATTATTAATTTTAATTTTCTTACTCTATTTAAAATAGGCTTTTCATATTCCGCCTTTGTAATTAAAAATTAATTGTAGCTACTCAATCGAATATTTTGATTTTGATTACATTACAAATGTCTGATGATCCTGTAAGTTTTACTAGAGTACAAACACCTGATTTTAAAATTGAGTATTTATACTTAGTCCTTTCACCTCATACTATGCGACAATTCAAAGCGGAGGAATTAATGAATTGAATTCTGAAAAAATGTCATAGCCGCTTGATACTTTATACATATAACTACAAATTTGAGGTATAAAGACAAACTTAAGATGTATATTAATCATAGTGCGAGTCACTACTAACACAAAGGTTTGTGCATTTATAATCCTCTACTTTTCAGTATACTAAGTCTTAACTGAAACTGCAAGAACCAAACTATATGCTTATTTAGTTAATCAACGTTGAGCTTTCTAATGAAAGATTAGGTATAAATTGCTTTACTAGCCCCGCTATCGTGAAAATCCTTTCGCGTGTGTAAAGCACAGCTCCTGAGTGAAAAGCTGCAGCATTCAACGCAGCTTATCCTTTCACTTGTGCAAAGCACTTTTAGATATCTGTAAGCTTATCATGTTTCCAAGAAAATAAAATAAAATGATTTGTGTACTTTTAAGAGTATCGAGTAGACGGCTCCGCCCATAACTGAGCGGAGTGCGCCTCTCACAGTTCTGCTGAGCTTGCCGAAGTACCAACAAGCATTCGTGAGTTTCGCTCGGTGTTTTCGTGTTTTGATTCTCGATCAAAAACACGCAATAACATACTTCTCGGTTCAGTAATGACACTCAACCCTTGTAGCATTCGACGAAACTAACAATACCCCTCTTTTTCAATCTGTTTACTGTTATGGTAGTGCGTAAAATGGGGCTTTAGGCTAATGCCCATCCTCCCATTGTTCATTTTGTTTAGTTTTCAACGGAATTCACGAATTCGTTCTTCATTTCTTGTTCTGCTCCATGCGTTGGCTTTGTCCTTGTTTATCAAATTATCAGGTATCTGATTAATATGACCTCGGCTGACTTCTCCGTATAAGCAACACGTAATTAAAGAGACCTCCCTAGGTAAGATAAATACCCTTTGGTTAATTCCCGCTGAATCTACTGTTTCGATTATACAATTTATCATAGATTTTGGACATTTCAATGATCCCAATAATCGAGACAGGTCGTGCTTACTTATCCAATTTAACATCCTCTTATCCAGTTCCTGCTTGGTTTATCCTGAGCTTGTCGAAGGGTCAGTACCAACCACGCAGTCTGGTTTACTTCAGTCCTAGTCTCACGACTAGCAACTCCCGCAAAAATTAGCGGGACAGGCTTTGCCACTTGTTTTGCTTTGGGCCTTACTCCCACGCATCAGAGACTTGTACCTTTTGGGACATTCCTATAAAGAACTATCTTTACCATTCAAGGAACACACAGTGTGTATAGTGCACTGCACCCTGCGGGACGCCACAACACCATACACGAAATGTTAGCGACTAAGCAAAAAACATAATAATGGAAAAATCAGAAACTAAAAAAGAACCAGAATTTTTAGAATATGTATATAAGTTATATGAAAACATAGAATTAATTGATGCTTTGAAATTAAGTTTTAAAAAAATTAATGACATTGATATTGCTCAATTGAATAAAATTGGCTTGAAAACGTATGAAAAAGATAAATGGACAATTCATAAAATACTACAGCATCTGATAGATTGGGAAAGAATTTGGTGTTTTAGAGCCATAATTTTTGCTCGTGGTGATGGAACTATCGCAGATGCACATGACCAGGAAATAATGGGTGAAAATTCTAACGCAGATGAACTCTCAGTAGAACATTTGGTAAATGAGCTTCGAGTTGTGCGCCAATCAACAATAATGATGTTTGAATCTTTTAACAAAAAGATACTTGAAACAAACTGTAGATTTTTTGAATACGAAATGCCTATTTTTGCTATTGGCTTAACTATTGCTTCCCATCAAACACATCATTTTAAAATAATTGAAGAAAAATATTTACCCTTAGACAATTAATAATAAGGTGTTTATGCAAAGTCCTTTTAGTAACATTGTATCTGCGATGATGCTCTCTAATCTGTCACACTATGCAAGTACTAAACGTTGTGCTTTATACTGAAAAATGAATAAATCTATCGTTTCTGCTGAGTGGTTGAATAGCAAATTACATGATGAAAACTTAGTCATTTTAGATTGTTCTTTGAAAAATCAATTAGCAAAATTGCCTGTTGAACTTCAAAACATTAAGATTAAAAACGCACGTTATTTTGATATTAAAAATAAATTTAGCGATACCAAAAATGAATTTCCTTCAGCCTATCCATCCAATCATCAATTTGAAAAAGGAGCAAAAGAATTAGGAATAAATAACAATAGCATTATTGTTGTTTATGACGCCAATGGGATTTATGCTAGCCCCAGAGTTTGGTGGTTATTTAAATCAATGGGTCATAAAGAAGTTTATGTTTTAAATGGAGGGTTACCTGAATGGATTAAAAATGATTGTCCTACCGAAATAAAATCAGAAAAGCACTATTTGAAAGGAAATTTTCAAGTAAAATCAAACCAAAATAGTGTTAGAAAATTTGATGATATTATGAATAACCTATCATCTAAAAAAGAACTAGTAATAGATGTTCGTTCTAAAGATAGATTTGAAGGCAATGTTCCTGAACCTAGAGAAGGACTTAGAAGTGGACAAATTTTAAATTCAATAAATCTACCGTACACTAACGTTCTTAATAATGGGAAATTTCAAAATGAAGAATACCTCAGAAACCTTTTTAAATTCTTGAAAGATGAAAAGAGAAATATTGTATTTAGTTGTGGTTCTGGAATTACAGCTTGTATAGTTTATTTAGCCTCTGAATCAATATTAACGAATGCTAAAGCTGTTTATGATGGTTCTTGGACAGAATGGGGAGCAAAAACAAAAACGTAGTACGGCAATTTATTACGTGTGCCTAGCGACGTCGAATTACTTGTACTGAATACTTCGATAAACTCAGCACAGGCAAGGTCGAAGTACTTGTACTGAGCATTCAGGTCGAAGTATGGTTGATATTGAATAGGATTAACATTTACCAACGAAGCCGACAATGATAAAATCATGAAGAATGACACGTTCAATTTCATTGATTTAGCTGACTTCGCTCCAGACAAGGTTCTGTGGTTTATGTAAGTTCAGTACTATTTACAGACTCCGCCAAATTGAAAATTACGCGTTAGCGAAATATTCAATTTTGAGCTTTTAAGAATGAATAAATTAAAAACAAAATACAATGTTTTGGCTCAGTGCAATCCCGATAGCTGCCGGGACGAAAGTTATTCGCTTTCTACTGCCCTTCTTGCCATATACTCGTCGTTATATACAATCTAAACCAATCCTGCTAAGAAATAAATTTTCGATTCTACTTTTTCCAGTTCAATTTCGTAAGTCGGGAAACCTTTGTCTATTAAATCAATCAACTCTTTAAAGTCGTCAGTATTATTTGAGTTCTTAATGTCGTTTATTACATTAACCCCATTTTTAAACCACTTAGGGTTTATCTCTTTTAAACTATTCATTGCCGCAGGTAATTGGTGTGTCATAAATTCAGCATCAAATATGTGGTGTAACATTTTGTATACATCATCAATATTCGTTGATATCTTACCGTCTAAAATTTAAAAGGCTGTTTTTAAGGATCCTTTCATCTGTTTATTTTATTTAGTTATTATTAAGTCGGCAGTATATAACGCTACCTAAAAAACATTAAAACAATTTTTTAGCCAAACTGTTGGCGGTCATTGAGGAGATTCGAGATAAAAAATGTTTAGTGTTTAGGGTATAGCATGCGAGCAAAAATTTAATTCTCACTGCCTTTCCCCAAACACTTAACACTTTAAAAGAGTCCTACCTAACAACAATAAAAGATGCTTGCTTGTTTGACTTAACAGCAACTAAGAAGTACCTTCCTTTAGCTAATTGAGCAGTAGAAATAAATTGTGTATTTCTGAAAGAAGCAACCTGATGACCCAAGATGTTTAATACAATATAATCATCAACGAGGCTTGTTTGGATTCCGTCTCCTGATACTGGATTAGGGAATACTTTTAAATCTTCAATTTGCTTGTTTTCAATCCCTATTGTCAAATTAGGAACAACATCGTATATAGAGATAGAACCAGAAACTTCGTTCGAAACAACTAATAGATTTTTACCAGAAGAGTGGTCTGCAGCTGGGATGAAAATAATACACTCTGGAGCTAAATCACCAACAGCAAATTCACCATTTCTAACAGAATCAGCAGCAACATCAAAGTCTCTGTTGTTTTCATAAGTCACAAAAGATACATCAGTAACGTCAGTTACATCGTAAACCATAACTCCGCCCATTCTTTCAAGACCAATGAATGCATAGTGCTTGCCGTTGATAGTTCCAACATCGATAGCTTCAGGCTCACACCCTTTATCGTCAGAACGGTTTTTCCAAGTATCGTTCTCATCATTAGTTGAGTTG
>JBLIDJ010000067.1:0-15037 GCA_047634195.1 Flavobacteriales bacterium | reverse complement strand
GATGCGTCAGGATTTAGTTGATTAGCCTGAATTAGAGCGTTTGTGTTGATATGCAAGAGTACTTGATAATTTGTAAGGTCGCCTCCAGAGCGTTCGGTTACGTTTATTGCTTTTTTATATTGCCATCCGGTCAATTGTGCATTGGCTATAAAAGCAAAGATAAATATGGTTAGAATGGATAGTATAAGTTTTTTCATAAAAAATTTTAAGTAATAATACTCATTTAATAATGAATTTGTCCTGTCAACTAAGTAATAAAATTGGATTTTTATAACGTAGCCATTTATACTGTATAGACTACGTCAAACTTACGTTTCGAACCAGTGACCCTCCCGATTTGCAATCGGGATGCTCTGAACCATTCCAATAGTTATCGTAATAGCTAATGATGGTTGATTAGTGAAGCTATCATTTGCCTGCTTTTCCATCCTTTGATTTGCCGTTCTCGGGCATATGCTTCCTCTTTGGTTTTAAATGATTCGGAATACACGAGTTTCCAATCATTGGTTTTCCCAGTAAAACCTTTGTGATGAGAGTTGTGTTTTCGCAGGCGTTCTTCTAAATCGTTGCAAGTAAAACCAATATAGAATTGGTCGAGTGTAGCTATATAAAATATATGTGAAACACATACGAATGAATATAAACAAAAAAAGCCTCTCAGTTTCCTGAAAGGCTTGGTGTATTTGGTGGGCGATACTGGATTCGAACCAGTGACCCCCTGCTTGTAAGGCAGGTGCTCTGAACCAACTGAGCTAATCGCCCTCTCGTTTGAGGATTGCTTTTCATGTCGTTTCCTCCCTGAATTGCGGTTGCAAATATACTGGCAAAATTGATTCTGACAAACATTTTTTTAGTTTTTTTCTTCAAGTACTTCTCCCACCACAAATAGGCTTCCTGCTACTAAAATTAAATCGTCTGAATGACAAGTATTTAGGGCGTTACCATAAGCTTTTGCAACTGAAACGTGTGACGAAAAAGTCAGCTTATTTTCTTGAAATAATTTTTCAAGGGCAACCAAAGGATAGGCACGACTAATATTTGCAGCGCATAAATGGTAATATGCTGTCTTTGGTAACACTTTTATGATGTCATCTAACACTTTATCATTGACTGACCCAAAAACGATGTGCAATTGGTTGTAGGTCTCACGTCGTAATTGACTCAATATTGCTATCCAACCAGCAAGGTTGTGCCCCACATCTACAATTACTTTTGGATGTTCTTGTAATAACTGCCACCTACCCGCAAAACCCGTTGTTCTGCACACATTTGCCAAGCCATGTTCAATATGCTCATTAGTTAGCTTAAAACGTTGCTGTGAGCCTATCACAGCAATTGTTTTTACTACTGTGTTGATGTTGTATTGTTGATAGCTAGCTACTAAGTCCGATGAGTAATTTGCTGGGGTTTCATGATCGACGAGATAAAAAGGAGCATTATTCTTTTGTGCAATTTCTGAAAGTGTTTTGTTAACCGCTGGATCAGAATCTCCAACCACGACATCAATACCTTGTTTTATGATTCCTCCTTTTTCTTTGGCAATGGCTTCAAAGGTATTACCCAGTATGTGTGTATGATCTAAAGATATGTTGGTAATAACTGACACTTCGGGCAACACCACATTGGTACTATCCAAGCGTCCGCCAAGCCCCGTTTCAATAATAGCAATATCTGTTTTGGCTTTCCTGAAATACTGAAAAGCCATCGCTACCGTAACTTCAAAAAAAGAGGGTTGAATGCTTTTGAAGTTTGCTTGATACGTTTGTATAAAATCGACCACCGCTGTTTCTGGAATACCTTCTCCATTTATTTTTATGCGCTCTCGAAAATCAAAGAGATGTGGAGAGGTATATAAACCCGTTTTATAGCCCGCTGCTTGAAATATAGAAGCGAGCATATGAGCTGTAGAACCTTTTCCATTAGTGCCTGCAATGTGAATGCATACTAAACCTTGCTCAGGGTTTCCGCATGCTTTCATTAAGGCAATGGTATTGTCTAAATTGGCTTTATACGCTACTTGACCCACTTGCTGGTACATGGGCATTTGCTCAAACATAAAAGCCAAAGCATCCTTGTAGGTCATGAAAATTATTTGAGAATAAAAACGAAGGTCATTTTACCACGTTGCTCTACCGCAGCGTCAACTTTAGAAGTGTATTTTGTTTTACGTGCGGCTGCTTTTGCAAGGTTGTATAAATAAGAACTAGCCGTATTTGATTCATTCAAATTCGTTTCAGCTCTTGTTACATTGCCGTATCTATCTACTACAATGTCAATGACAACGACACCTTCTTCTTTGGTAGTTTCAATACTTGCTGCACGTAACAATCCACGACCTGATAGCTCCCAACTACCTCCTCCGCCACCTAACACACCTCTTCCAAGGGTACTACCAGTTTTGGTTCCCTCATTTCCTGTTCCTGTTGAAGTTCCTTGACTACCACCATTCGAAGCTTTGCTATCAGAACCTTTGCTCCCTTTGTACATAGCCAAAGGATTAGGCTTTTTAGGTTGTTCTACTGGCTTTTCGACTGGCTTTTCCTTTTTAGGCTCTTCAACTACTGGTTTTTTCTTGGTTTCAGCAGGCTTTACAGATGGTTTTTTTGTCTTCGTTTCTTTCGGAACAACTACTTCACTCTCTTGCTCCGTTACTGCGTCTGGGCTAACACTACTTTGTGGGGTTGTTGCAGCTTGTGGTTCATTCATTTCTTCTTGAACCTTATTGTTAGCCTTTGCAGGTTGTTGCGCACGAACATTGCCACTTCCCGTTTTTGTTGTACCCAAACTTATTAAGGACAATTCAAATCCTTCTTCTTCAGGAATTGGATCAGGCTGAGTAAGGCCACAAAATATAAACACCAACAAAAGAACCAGGTGGAATATGAACGTTCCAACGGCGGCTTTTTTCTGATCTGGTGTGTTAAAAAAACTCATTATTTTGCTTTAGTGGCTAATACAACTTTGCAATTATTGCGTTTGGCAATATCAATCACGTTGATGGTTACTCCTGTAGGAACACTCTCATCGACATGTAGTACTACTTTTTTGTCTGTTTCATTGGCGTCGAACTGACTTAACAGTTGACGTTCTAAGCTAGCAGCATTAATTCTTTTACTGCCTACATAGTGTGTCAAATCTTTTTTAATGGTAACAGACACTGTAGGATTAATAGAAGATTTATTGGCGCTCTTAGGTAGGTTTACAGGCAATGCGTATGGACTTACCAAGGTAGATACAATAATGAAAAATATAAGCAATAGAAACACTAAGTCTGTCATGGATGACATACTAAAAGATGCTTCTACCTTATTTCGAGAACGTAACTCCATAATTATTTTCCTGGTTCATCTAGTAAGTCAAGGAATTCAATAATGTTCACCTCAATCATGTGAACAACCTTGTCAACCTTTGCTACTAATGTGTTGTAAGCAATGTAAGCAATAATACCAATTACCAAACCTGCTACCGTAGTAACCATGGCTTGCATAATACCACCTGATAAAGCAGAAATTTCTACACCATTACCAGATATTTTCATGGCATGGAAGGTAAAAATCATTCCTAATACAGTTCCTAAAAACCCAATCATTGGGGCTGCACCGGCAACAGTTGCAAGCGTAGATAGGTTTTTCTCCATTTTATAAATTTCAAGCTTTGCCGTATTCTCTATCGAAGCACTAATGTCTTTAATGGGTTTACCAATACGAGCAATACCTTTTTCAAGCATACGTGCTACAGGTGTGTTTGACCCTTCACATAATTTTTTGGCAGCATCAATTTTCCCATCATGAATGTAATCTTTGATCTTGTTCATGAAATCTTTTTCCATCTTGGCAGCCTTACGGATTGCCATGTAACGCTCCAAAAAGATATAGATAGCCATCACAGAAAGAATCCCTAAAGGAATCATAATGTACCAACCACCATCTTGAATTAGTTGCCAAATAGAAATGGTTTCTTCCGATGGGATAGGCAAGCCGTTTTCGTCAAGTTGAACACCCGAAGCGTCTTGTGCTGACTGGATAAAAAGTAAAAAAAGTAATTTCATAATTCTTATGGTTGGGTTACCAACGAGTTTAGTTCAATATTTATTTTAGTTAAAGGCAAGGAATACTAACGAACCTGCTAGAAAACCAATTAACGCTAACCAGCTAATGTTTTTAAAATACCAACCAAAGCTAATGTTTTCCATCCCCATAGCAACAACTCCAGCTGCAGAACCTATCACTAACATACTTCCACCAGTTCCAGCTGAAAAGGCAATAAAATGCCAAGTTGCATTGTCCATAGGGATATCGAACATACCCATACTAGCTGCTACTAAAGGTACATTGTCAATTACTGCTGAACCAACACCCATTAACATCACAAACAATTCATCAGGTATCATAGCTCTCACGTCTTGTCCAAAAGTAAATATCATTCCTAATGATTCAAGCGCAGCAACCGTCATTAAAATTCCTAAGAAAAATAAAATACTAGGCATTTCTATTTTACTCAAAGCCTTCATAGTAGGACTAGAGTGTGAATGCTCTAAGCCGTCACCTTCCATTCGAGTTAAAGATAATCTACCTTGACTTTTCAGCTCTGCCACTAGCGATACAACACCTAACGAAAGCATCATACCAATGTAAGGAGGTAAATGAGTAACGGTTTTAAATACAGGCACAAACACAATCATGATCAGTCCTAGGTAAAGAATCGAAGAACCATTGTCTTTGCTGTCGTCGTCTGACGGTACTCGTTCAAAAGTTCCTTTAAAAGCAGGTAATAAACTAGCAATAAATGCTGGTATAACCATGCAAACAAAAGAAGGAAGTAATAAGTGCGTTACCAAGTTCATAGCCGATACCTTATTGCCAATCCAGAGCATAGTAGTCGTTACATCACCAATTGGAGACCATGCCCCACCAGCGTTAGCAGCAACAATAATTAAACCAGCAAACCAAAGTCTGTCGTTTTTGTCGGTCAACAATTTTCTTAGGATGGTAATCAACACTATCGTAGCGGTCAAGTTGTCAATGATAGCAGAAAGAATAAACGCAAGGAAACAAATAATCCACAGCAACGTTTTCTTTTTGTTGGTTTTCACAAACGATTTTATGGTAGAAAACCCATTAAAATGATCAATGATTTCGACAATAGTCATCGCTCCCATCAAGAAGATTAAAATCTCACATGTTTTACCAAAATGGTGCAACAGCGTTTCTTCTAATACATGCAATTTTGCTTCGTGTGTGTACGAGGCAAAACCTTCTAACATGCTGTAATTAGCAGAATCGAACCATTGCGTAAAATGGTCAATCCCCAATGCAACTCCTGCCCAAGCAAAAGCCATCATTAATAAAGCAGGGATCAGTTTATCTAACCTTAAAGGGTGCTCAAGGGTTATGGCTACATAGCCAAGTATAAAAACAACTAATACAAATAATTCCATGGTGAGGATGAAGGTAAAAAAGGGTTTATACTAATTGTTTAAGGGCGATTTCGAAAGCAGTCTTAGCAATGTTGGTTTTGCTACTACTTACTGCATGAGACTTTATCAAAGCGTTCTTGATAATCTCAGAGGTGTCGTTAAAAATTCCGTTGTCAGTCATAACAACCGATTCGCCCATCAAATAAGCAAATACACGAGCCATACCACAGTTAGATATAAAATCAGGTATGATTGATATTTTATTGTCAGTGTAGTCCGCGATAGAACCAAAGAATATTTCAGGGTCTGCAAAAGGAACATTCGCACCCGCAGCAATTACTTCCATGCCGTTGCTCACCATGCTATCTACTTGTGCTTGTGTAATAAGTCTAGATGCAGCACATGGAGCAAATACTTCTGCTTTAAGCTCCCATATTTTTTGGTTTACTTCTTCAAATGACAACATGTTTTTTGCTGCCAATTTGTTTCCGTCTTTATCTAAAAATAATTGAGTGATTTCTTCGAAAGAAAAACCATCTTGGTTGATAAGTCCACCAACACGGTCGATGATGCCAACTACTTTGGCGCCTGCTTGAGCTAAGTAGAATGCAGCCGCTGAACCAACGTTACCCCATCCTTGAACAATAACTCTTTTTCCTACAACGCTTCCGCCGTATATGTCATAATAGTGACGTACTGACTCAGCAACACCGTATCCTGTAATCATATCAGCAACTACATACTTTCTAGATAAATCTGGAGAATATTTAGTGTCTTCAATTACTTTAACAACGCCATTTCTAAGTTGCCCAATACGGCTAATTTTTTGCGCTTCATTTGGTTGAAAGTGTCCGTTAAACACACCTTCTTGTGGATGCCAAACACCACATGCTTCGGTCATTGGGATCACTTCGTGAATTTCATCCACGTTTAAATCACCACCTGTTCCGTAATAGTTTTTCAATAATGGAGCAACCGCTTTGTACCAGCGCTCCAACACACCTTTTTTACGAGGATCGTTTGGATCGAAATTGATACCACTTTTGGCACCCCCAATTGGTGGGCCAGCTACCGTGAATTTTACTTCCATCGTTTTAGCCAACGACTCTACTTCTCTTTTGTCAAGACCCATACGCATACGAGTACCACCACCTGCAGCTCCTCCTCTTAGGCTATTTATTACTACCCACCCTTCTGCTTCAGTTTCACTGTCTTTCCATTCAAAAACAATTTCAGGACGTTTATTCTCGTATTTATGTAATAGGTCTTTCATAATGGTGTTTCTTTTTAACAGCGACAAATGTAATAAACAATATGCTAAAAATGCGATTGCAGTATTGGCTATTATACTGAGTGATAGAAAGCACCAGCTATGTGGTCTTTATTGGAGCCTGTAGCGTTTCCTATCACATTTGTTTCATGGGTCAAATTTAGCACACCTAAAAATGCAAATATCAATGCTTCCTTAAAATCAATAATATTTGGAGAAGTATTGGGTATTGTTATGTTGGGTGAATGAACAGCAACTTGTTGCATGAGAAAAGAGTTGTGCGCTCCTCCGCCTGTGCACAAAACAGTTCCTGAAATATCTTTTAAACTTTGTGCTATTTGCATGGCAATATGCTCTACCGCTGTTCTTAAGCCATTTGTAGGATCAAGGTTTTTACATACTGGCCATATTTGTTCATCAAACCATTCTTTCCCTAGTGATTTCGCACCATGTTGCTGATAATATGGCAAAGCATTGAGTTGCGCTAACACAACCGTGTCTATTTCACCACTAGCTGCTAAAATACCATCGTGGTCATAGTTTTTTCCTAATTTTTTAGCGAATGTGTTTAACAACATATTAGCAGGACAAATATCAAAAGCCACTCTTTTGTTGTTTTGCAAAAAAGACACATTAGCAAATCCTCCAAGATTGATACATGCTTTATATGCAGGGAATAAGTATTTGTCTCCAATTGGCACCAGAGGAGCACCATTACCACCTAAGGCAACATCCGTTGTTCTAAAATCACAGACTACATTTTGTTTGGATACAGCAGCAATGTTAGCTCCGTTTCCTAATTGAAATGTCATCTGCTGGTTAGGTTGATGAAAAAGGGTGTGCCCATGCGAAGCGACACAATCAACAACTTCTTGCTTCAAAAAAGTTTTAGAAAGCTCACCAAGGTAATTGCCATACTCATTATGAAGTAAAATCAAATCTTTCCCGCTGAGTTGATGCGCACCATCTAGTTTTGCCAACCACGCAGGTGAGTAAGCAATGGTTTCACATTTTTCAATAGTAAATACCCAACCATTATCCGCTTTGATAAAAGAACATAAAGCCAAATCTACGCCATCAAGTGAGGTGCCTGACATGATGCCGAGTGCCTTGAATTGTTTGTTATGCCTCATGTTACAAATGGTTTTAGAAAAGTATGGGATAAAAGTATAAATTTGTACTCCTTAATTTAGTTGATAAAGCAAATCATTTAATATGAATTTTGAATTTACCGAAGAACAATTAGCAGTACGCGACGCTGCAAGAGATTTTGCTCAAAATGTACTTAAGCCAGGTGTCATTGAGCGTGATGAAAAACAACAATTCCCAACCGAAGAAATCAAGCAACTTGGTGAACTTGGGTTTTTAGGAATGATGGTTGACCCAAAATACGGCGGTGGCGGTATGGA
Source organism: Flavobacteriales bacterium (assembly GCA_047634195.1). GTDB lineage: Bacteria > Bacteroidota > Bacteroidia > Flavobacteriales_D > Luteibaculaceae > JBLIDJ01. The sequence goes on along the minus strand of JBLIDJ010000067.1, from coordinate 6,942 downwards.
TACTGTTTCTTACGTATTGGCGATGGAAGAAATTTCTAAAATTGACGCCTCATCTTCAGTAGTGATGTCTGTAAACAACTCTCTAGTATGTTGGGGAATTGAGCATTTTGGTAACGAAGAGCAAAAACAAAAATATTTAGTGCCCTTGGCAAAAGGAGAAATTATTGGTGCCTTTTGTTTGAGTGAGCCAGAAGCAGGTTCTGATGCTACCTCGCAAAAAACTACAGCAGAAGATAAAGGTGATTATTACTTATTGAATGGAACAAAAAACTGGATTACCAATGGTGGTTCAGCTTCTGTTTATTTGGTAATGGCTCAAACTGATGTTGCTAAAGGTCACAAAGGAATTAACTGCCTGATTGTAGAAAAAGGCATGGAAGGTTTTATTGTTGGAGCTAAGGAAAACAAAATGGGTATTCGCGCAAGTGATACACACACCTTACTTTTTAACGACGTAAAGGTTCCTAAAGAAAATAGAATTGGTGTAGATGGTTTTGGATTTACATTCGCTATGAAAACACTTTCTGGTGGTCGTATTGGTATTGCTTCACAAGCATTGGGTATAGCATCAGGTGCATTTGAGTTAGCAAGAGACTATTCAAAAGAGCGTTCTGCTTTTGGCAAACCAATTTGTGAGCATCAAGCAATTCAGTTCAAATTGGCTGATATGGCAACAAACATTGAAGCATCAAGATTGCTTTGTTTGAAAGCGGCTTACCAAAAAGACAATGGATTGAACTACGATATGACTGGTGCAATGGCTAAGTTGTTTGCTTCTCAAACAGCAATGGACACCACTATTGAAGCAGTTCAGGTGCATGGTGGATACGGTTTTGTAAAAGAATACCACGTAGAGCGTTTAATGCGTGATGCAAAAATTACTCAGATTTATGAAGGTACTTCTGAGGTTCAGAAAATTATAATTGGTAGAGGTGTTTTGAAATAACCTTTACTCCACATATTTCATGAAAGCCACTTTAAGTAATTAAAGTGGCTTTTTTTGTACTAAAAAATTGAGCAATTACTAAGCAATAGCCGCAGACACAAAATACAAATTACCTGCCCCATTCTTCTTACATTCTTGTAAACATGCCTCTGCAGTAGCTCCGGTAGTAATGACATCATCTACCAACAATATATTTTTATGAGCAACACTTTGTTTGTCTTTCACCCGAAAAGCTGTTGAAACATTTTGCCAACGTTCCGACCTATTCTTTTGTGTTTGTGTGCTGGTGTGCTGTGTGCGTTCAAGTATGTTTTTTTTGGCTTTTATCCCTGTTGCATTCGAAATGGCTTTGGCTACCACCCAACTTTGATTAAACCCTCGTAGTTTTTCTTTTTTTGGATGTAAGGGTACAGGAACTATCAAATCTATGTGGTTGAATCGCTGACTATTTTGCATTTTTTCTGCTATTAATTCCCCCAATAATTCGGCAATATTGGTTTGACTTTGATATTTAAGCGCATGCATCATGGGCTGAACAATCTTAGCTTCAAAATAAAGCAGGGAAGCTGCCGTTACATCCATTCTTCCTTTAAAAATAAGCTCTGTTTTATTATGTTGAATGTTAAAAAAATCGGTGAATGGCAATGATTGACTACACCTCAAACAAAGTATTTGCTCATGCCATTGCAATGAATCGTTGCACGAGGAGCACCTATGAGGGAAAAACAATTGAAATAATGATTCAAACAAAACAGCTATTCATTAGATTAGACATTAAGGTAAGTAATTAAGCACAATTACATACGACTAAAGTTATATTTCATGAAGTTAAGTGCCTAAAATTTAAATTATGTAGTAATTTTATTGCAGTTCGTAGTAAAAAGTGTTATTATATTATTCAGGTTTTAGAAATTAAACTATTCATTACTTTTGTAAAAACATTTAACCATGACAGAAAAAAGATTCGAAAAAAACGACAAAATTTACATTGGCATTATTGCTTCTTTAATAGTTTTTGTGGGGGTGTTAGTTTGGCAAGTTTTTGACCAAAAAACATTCATCGACAGCGTGGTTGTTCAGCAAGGTCAGTTGGAAGAAGAAAAAGATAATTTGACAGACGAATTACAAGAGATGTTGGCAGAATACGATCAATTGGAAACCGAAAATGAAGAGTTGACGGAAGAAATGATTGCGCAAAAAAATGAAATCAAAGATTTGCTCAACGATATTGAAAAGAACAAGAACAATACTCGCTTGATGTATAAGTACAAAAAAGAAGTAGGTTCACTTCGTACAATTATGGTGAGTTATGTTGTTACTATTGACTCATTAAATACCTTGAATCAGAACTTATCGGAAGAGAATTTTCATATTCGTGGTGAACTTGGAAGTGCTCGCACAAAATTCAACAGGCTTACAACCGAAAAATCAAAATTGGAAGACCGTATTTCTCGAGGAGCCATACTTACTGCGCTTAATCTAGAGGGTAGTGGTATTAGAGTGAGAACAAACGGACGACAAACAACCACATGGAGATCGGGTAGAACTGAAATGGTACGCACGTGTTTTACATTAGATGAAAACAAAGTAACCGAACCAGGCGACAAGGATATTTTTTTAAGAGTAATAAAACCTGATGGATCTGTGCTACTTGAAGAAGGTGCTACAAATGAAACGAACACCTTTGTTGCTGTAAATGAAACGATGATATTTTCATCGATGAGATCTATCAACTACCAAAACACCAAACAAGACGGTTGTGTATATTGTGAAATAAACACTGACTTAGCAGCTGGAGAATACCAAGTAGAATTATACGAAGCAAAGAGATTAATAGGTGTTACCACTTTTAAACTGAGGTAAGCAGTTTAACCCAGATTATCTCAAACTACAATCTATCGAACAAAAAAAAGCCCTGTCAATTACTCGACAGGGCATTTTTATGTAGAATTATTCTTGTTATTTAAACGCTTGAATACCGGTAATATCAGCACCTGTTATCAACAAATGAATATCATGTGTACCCTCGTAAGTGATTACCGATTCTAGATTCATCATGTGTCGCATGATAGAATACTCACCTGTAATACCCATTGCACCATGTATTTGTCTAGCTTCTCTTGCTATTTCAAGTGCCATGTTTACGTTGTTTCTTTTTGCCATAGAAATTTGAGCAGTACTTGCTTTCCCCTCATTACGCAACACACCTAGTCTCCAGGTAAGCAACTGTGCTTTGGTGATTTCGGTAATCATTTCAGCCAATTTTTTCTGTATCAATTGAAAACCTGCAATTGGTTTCCCAAACTGGATACGCTCTTTAGAATACCTAAGTGCAGAATCGTAACAATCCATAGCTGCCCCAATAGCACCCCATGCAATTCCATAACGCGCACTGTCCAAGCAACCTAGCGGGGCACCCAATCCTGATTTGTTCGGTAATAAATTTTCTTTCGGTACTTTAACATTGTCAAAGACCAATTCTCCAGTAGACGAAGCTCTTAGAGACCACTTTCCGTGAGTCTCAGGTGTTGTAAAACCTTCCATTCCTCTTTCAACAACCAATCCCCAAATTCTTCCTTCTTCGTCTTTGGCCCAAACTACAGCAATATCGCAAAACGGTGAATTACTAATCCACATTTTAGCACCATTCAATAAATAATGGTCACCCATGTCTTTAAAGTTGGTGATCATTCCGCCTGGATTTGAACCATGATCGGGTTCGCTTAAACCAAAAGATCCTATCATTTCACCAGAAGCTAGTTTTGGTAAATATTTCATGCGCTGCTCTTCATTACCATATTTCCAAATAGGATACATCACTAATGAAGTTTGAACAGATGCCGTAGATCGTATACCAGAGTCTCCTCTTTCAAGTTCTTGCATGACCAATCCATAGCTAATTTGATCTAGGCCTACTCCACCATATTCTTGCGGAATATATGAACCAAAACCACCTATTTCTGCCAAACCAGGAATGATTTGTTTCGGAAATTCTGCTTTTTGACACGCTTCTTCAATGATTGGAGAAACTTCCTTTTTCACCCATGCACGAGCTGCATCGCGCACTAAGATATGCTCTTCACTCAATAGTTCGTCGAGCTGATAATAATCGTGTCCTTGAAATAAATCAGACGCCATAAAATGCAATTTTTTTAGATAAATTTGTACACAAATGTAAGGAATTCCATTCGCAGCCGAATTATTATAATAAAGTCCTGAAAAAATGAGTTTTATAGCATGATAAATATCCTTATAAATCCAGTAATAAGGGAGCAACCCAATATTGGCAGTTCTTGGATGATTGTATTGTTTGCGGTCTGCCTCCTGGCTATCATGTCTGTTAGAGTTGTCTATCCCAGAAGGATAGGCTTGCTTTTCAAAACATTTATCAACTTTAGAAGTTTAAAACAACAAATTAGGGATGAAAATATTTTTGATAGACTTCCTTCTTTACTGACATTATTATTGTTTTTTATTTCATCGGCGCTATTCCTTTATGAAGTAGATGTATACTTTAAGCTTCATGTTTTTTATGATTTGATGGGTCTTTCCCTTTTAATGATGTACTTGTTAAGTGTTTTTATTATTTATTTTATTCGCTTGATTATCGTCGAAATTTTAAAGCATGTATTTATTCCTTTTGCGACCATTGAATCTTATTTTTATACGACACTTCAGTTCAACAAGGTTTTAGGTATTTTTTTATTAGTCATCTGTTTTGTCATAGCCTTTGTTCATAAAACATATGTCCTGCCTATACTGTGGCTCGGATTTATAATTTCTGTGTCCTGCTATATTTTTAGAATAATACGAGGTTTTCAAATTGGATTTCAAAATAGCATTTCATTTTCTTATTTATTTTTATACCTTTGCGGGCTTGAAATCGCACCTGCTTTGCTAATAGCTAAGTTATTGATAGCCAAACTATAGGTATGTATGGATCGTGTTATTTCAATAAATGAAACTTTATTCTTTAGATTTTGAAAGTAAAAAGTATATTAATCTCTCAACCCGCTCCAGTAACTGACAAATCTCCTTATTTTGATTTGGCTCAAAAATTGAAGTTAAAGATAGATTTTAGACCTTTCATCCATGTTGAGGGTGTTTCAGGAAAGGAATTTCGTCAAGAACGCATTGATGTATCTACTCATACTGCTGTGATTTTTACGAGTAGAAATGCAATTGATCATTATTTCCGTATTTGCGAAGAAGTGCGCTTTTCAGTGCCCGATTCTATGAAATATTTCTGTGTATCAGAAAACATTGCATTCTACTTGCAGAAATATGTTGTCTATCGCAAAAGGAAGATTTTTCATGGCAGCACCAAGTTTTCGGATTTAAATGATTTGCTTAAAAAGCATAAAAGCGAAACGTACTTACTCCCTTGTTCTGATATTCATAAAGCAGAATATGCTGAAACGCTAGATTCATTAAAATTAGCCTACTCTAAGGCAATTTTATACAAAACTGTTTGTAGCGATCTTAGTGACTTGAAAGACGTGAATTACGACATGTTAGTTTTCTTTTCACCTTCAGGAATTGAATCTTTATTCAAAAACTTCCCTAACTTCAAGCAAAACAATACCCGTATCGCTGCTTTTGGTCTTACAACAGCCAAAGCTGTTGAAGATGCTGGGCTTACGGTAGACTTACAAGCTCCAATGCCAAAAGCTCCATCCATGAGTATGGCTATCGAACAATACATTAAGAAGGTAAATTAACACCTCAACCATAAGACTATTTTAAAGGGCGGTATGTATTCATATCGCCCTTTGTTTTTAGTATTTTAGCTTCATGGATCAGGGCTTACATAAGTCAGAAAAATTAAAAAGCAGAAAACTGATAGAACAGTTGTTTTCTCGAGGCAAGACCTTGAAAAAATACCCTATCTTACTAGTCTATCTCGAAGCTGAAACCACACAAATCAAACCTTTTCAGGTTGCAGTATCTGTTTCAAAACGCAAGTTTAAAAAAGCTGTAGATCGCAACCGAATAAAAAGGCAAATGCGAGAAAGTTATCGAAAACATAAATCAGCATTTTTGGAAATCAAAAAAAATGACAAAAAATACTTCGCTATGTTTATTTTTGTCGGTAATGAACATCTTGACTCATCGCTTATTGAATCAAAAATAAATACACTACTTCATCGTTTAAGTGACACCTTGTAAATACACATCATTATGAAAAAATGGGTTAAAAAATTAATTATTACCGCTTCTCTATTGATTGTAATTGTACTTAGTGCATTTACAAGTAATTACTTTGAAGTATCAAAAAACTTAGAAATTTTTGCCACATTATACCGCGAATTGCATGTTTATTATGTCGATGAGACCAAGCCTGGTGAATTGATGAAAACAGGCATAGATGCCATGTTAAAATCGCTTGACCCTTACACCACATATATCCCTGAAAGCAAAATTGAAGACTATCGTTTCATGACCACAGGTCAGTATGGTGGAATAGGTGCTTTAATTAGAACAATTGACAGCATTACCTATGTTGCTGAACCTTACGAAGGGTTTGCTGCATTTAAAGCCGGATTAAAAGCCGGTGATAAAATTCATGAAGTTGACGGAAAAAAAGTTGTCGGTAAAAACACGCAAGAAATAAGCGAACTCCTTAGAGGTCAGTCGGGCACGGAATTAATTGTTAGTTATTTCAAAAACGGAAGTGACAAACTTTCCAATGCAACCATCATCAGAGAAGAAATAAAAGTAGCAGATGTACCTTACTACGGATTGGTAGCTCCTGAAACTGGATACATCAAGTTAAACGCATTTCATGCAACGGCATCAAAAGAAGTAAAAGATGCGTTGATAGACCTTAGAGACAAGCAGCAAGCAAAAAACATCATTCTTGATTTACGTGGAAATGGAGGAGGATTATTACGTGAAGCGGTGCGCATTGTCAACCTTTTTGTCCCCAAAGGCCAATTAGTTGTAAGCACCAAAGGAAAAATAGATGAGTGGAATAAAACCCACGAAACTTTCGA
>JBLIDJ010000066.1:0-15165 GCA_047634195.1 Flavobacteriales bacterium | reverse complement strand
CTTGAGACCAACAAACGGGTTTGTTAGTCGCATCATTTAAGAAAAACACCGCATCATTCGACACATTGTTTAGTGCAATGATACCTGCACTTAATTGTTCAGGAACAATGTCTGGAATTAGCTTGTTTTCAAATGCGGCAAACAAATAAAAGAGCAATTGGTTTTTCTTGTCGGTATCCCATTTAAAAATAGTCTGAGATTCTCCTTCTTTATCGTCTCCAAATGTTTTTGTTAACTTCAAATCTTTTGGGTCTACTTTTCCTGTTTTGTAATCCAATACACGAATTTGATTGCCAACACGGTCTATCCGATCTATTACTCCTTTGATAGTCAGCGTTGTATTGTCGACAGAGATAGTGCAGTTGAATTTTTTCTCTAGCCCAAGAACAGTAATAGGAAATTCACTTTGTTGTATTTCTTTGATTTGTCTTTTCAAGAAACTTGTCAATTGTTTTTTTGCTACCTCTAAGGCTAAGTAATTTACTCCTGTTTTTAGCGAAACGTATGGAAACTCCTTGTGAAACACTTTCTCTGTTTCTGCAGGAACTTTCTTCAGCATATTTTCACAATCGACTATGGTAAGCACACGGTTTAAAACAGGTGTGAATAGATTTTCTAATACTTCATGAACAATAGTGCCTATCGAATTATCTTTTAAGTTTTCTTCCACCAATTCAGGCTCTCGAATGTTAAAAAGGTACTTGAGCGCAAAATCTTTTGGGCATCTCAAAAAGGTGTTTAAGGCAGATGGAGAAAGCCCTCGATCGTTCAAATAAGTCACAATATTATTGCTCAAACTTTCTGTTACTTGAATATGATTGTTTTTGTTCGTTTGACCAAAAGGTATGTCAATGGTGTAATTGTCAATCACGTTAGGATACTCCAACTCTAGTTGTGTAATAAACCTACTTTTTTCACCTTTATTAATTCCTTCTGCTGCGGTATTGTAAACCAAATGGACTTCTTTGGCCCGCTGTATTAGTCGATAAAAATGGTACGCATAAATAGCATTTCCTTCAAAATGAGTCGGTAGTTGATAGTATCTTTTTAATTCGTAAGGGATAAAACTTGATTGATTATTTCCTTTAGGAAGCACACCTTCGTTGACCGATAAGATAATGATTTTCTCGAAATCCAATGCTCTTGTTTCTAACATTCCCATTATTTGAAGTCCTTCCAATGGTTCTCCAAAAAAGGGGATTAACTCCTTGCTTATTAATTTTTGAATGAAACTTTTGACTACTTGTAAGTCAGACAAAAAATTAAACCGTTCTGTGAGGCTATTCAGTTTTTTGAGTAAACCCGAAAACATGAACAATAATTCTTTGTCTATTTTATGGGTTATATACTTCTGCAACTCGTTGGTGAGGGTTTCCCAAGAAGTAAAACAGTCGTTTGGCAAGGTGGCCCAAGGGTGTAAACACAACATGATTTGCTTAGCAAAATCGGAATGTTGAGAAAAGTGCTCATGCACTTCAGAAAGGTTTATTTGAACAAGGTTTTTTTGATCAACAATAGATAAGTAGGTGTCTAACTCCGCTGTAGGAACAAAACTTCTTAAAATAGGATGACTGAAAAGCTCTCGGAACAAGCGATGATGAACATAACTTGAGTTTTCTTGTTTAATGTATTGTTCTTGAATGTTGAGCAACAGGTTGAAAAACTGAAAGGTTGCACTTTGCCCAGCGGGATAACCCATCGTGATGTTTGCTTGCAAAATCTCGTTGGGCAAGGAGCTAATAGTGGGTATTAACAGATTTTCATCGGCAAGAACTAAGGCACAGCCGCCCATGTCACCTTTTTTTTCCCAGTCAGTAAGTAGTTGTCCTGCCAGTTTTACTTGCGCTACATTACCAGTAGATTCGTACGTTCTAACGACTTTAGGTTCTGTGAAATGCTGCTTTTTTTCTCCCCATATTTCTGGGGCCCAGCTATCGGCAAATTTGCGCTGAAACACACCTGCTTCGTGCGATAGGTTGTTGATGTAGTAACTATCGTTGTCCCAATAAATAGTGGTGTTGTATTGCTCTTTTAGTGCTTTAATAATGATTTCTTCAGCAGCAGTCAATGCATTGACACCCACCACGTAGATGGTTTTGTCTTTCCACAAATCAAGCTGCTGCATGTTTTCGGCAACCAATCGGGTTATTTGCCCTTGATACCCCGTTCTTTTCGCGGTCAGTTGTTCGTTAACAAGCTGATAAATGGGGAATAATAAATCCCAAAAAAGTTGGAATTGTTCTTGACCTTCTGACAATTCGGAGGCATTGAAACTCCACTCGTCAATCTCTTTGATGTTGGAAAGGTTACTGAAAACCATTTTCGGGTCCAGTAAATAATGGTCTATGTCGTTAAAATCTTGGATAAGGGTAGGTGCCCAACTCATAAACTTGGTAAAGTCATCGGGCGAAACACTAATTTTTTGATAGGCTTCGTAACACACAAAAATGAGCTCAAATGGATCAACTAACTCCATTTGGCTCGTTTGTTGAATAAACGATTGAACTGTAAGAATGCTGGGGCTGAGAATTGTTTTGTTTAGTTTTTTGGCTAACAAGTGCTTTGTGTATAGCCCTGCTCGTTGACTGGGAACAATAATAAGTACTTGCTCAAAAGAGCTATTTTTTTTCGCTATGTTTGAAACTACTTCTTCTAAAAAACCATTCATTTGATACGAAATCCTTTTTTCAGGAAATGTATAAATTCTTGGCGAGTATGTTTGTTATTAAAGATAGATTTTATCATTGTCCAAATCGATTTTGGCTTTTCTGAAGTATCTATGTTTTCCATCACAGGAGAAGTAGGAGATGTGTCTACTGAGTTGTTCTCTGGAGTGACACCATTGTTTTCTCGCAACAAATCTGCTTTATCAAAATTTACCTTGGCGTCTTGGTTATACCCTTTGTTTTCTTGCAACAGACCCAAGTTATTCAAGTTTATTGCATCTGTTGGGTCTAGCTTTAGGGCATATTCGTAATCAGATATTGCACCATCAATGTCGCCCATAGCTTGCTTTACAAAGGCAAGACAGGCGTATCGGTAACTGTAATCGGGCTGTAGGTTTTTACTAGTGGTAAAATCGTTGAAAGCCGATAATTTATCACCCACATTGATATAAGCAACAGCCCGGTCATTGAACAAGTCAGGAGTTGAGTATCCTTCACCAAGTGCTTGGTTATATATTTCAATTGCTTCCTTGTATTTATCTTCTTTGGCAAGTGCCAATCCTTTTTCGTGAAGTAATATAGACATGGAACAAAAGTAAGGCTACTTTTGCACAATGGAGTTTCCTTTGTACGTGAAATATTGCAATGACAAACATTTTTTTAAAATCTTGTCTGAGTCAGCCTTTGAAGAATTGAGCGTTTTTTTTATGGCTTACAGCATCACACCATTTACAGCCAAGACTTTTGTCGATCGAAACTTAATTCAAGATTTAATACATCAAACAAATGAAGGAATAGCGCTATCTTCTCAACAAGAATATGATAAGAAGGTTGCTGAGCTCGAAACTAAAGATTGGAAAAAACTAGCTTAATTGCTTGTAGCGATAACAAGACGTAGTGGGATCGTTAATCATACCTCAGGCTTGCATATATGCATAACAAATAGTTGATCCACAAAATTTAAAGCCTCCACTTTTCATCTCTTTACTCATCGCATCTGACTCAAAAGAGGTAGCTGGAACATCTTTTACAGATTCCCATTGGTTGACGATTGTTTTATGCTGGGTGAATTGCCATATGTATTGATCGAAAGACTCAAATTCAGCTTGTACCTTTAGAAATGCTTGAGCATTGGCAATGGCGGCACGAATTTTTTGCCGATTTATGATGATGCCTGCATCATTCATCAAGCGATTAAAATCTTCTTCTGTGTAAGAAGCAATTTCAGAAGCGTTAAACTGGTTAAAGGCCTTTCTGAAATTTTCTCTTTTTTAAGAATATTAAACCAACTGAGTCCTGCCTGAAGGCCATCTAAAATAATGGCTTCAAAAAGTTTTGATCGTCGTGTTATGGAACACCTCATTCGGTATCGTGATACCGAACATAAAGCTCGTCAGTTTCGCACCAAGAACATCTATGCGTCATAATCAATTACAACATCGTCTGATATTGGTTTGCTGCAACAGGTAAGTATGTAGCCATCGGCAATAGCATCATCGGAAATGCCATAAGCATTTTCCATAATGACTTCCCCTTTTATCTTTTTCGCTTTGCAAGATGCACAAATACCTCCCATGCATGAATATGGAGCATCTATTCCAGCATCAAGAACAGCGTCTAAAATAAATTTATCGGTATCCATTTCAATATCTGTCTTGGTACCATCAAGAATTACATGAATATTTGCTCCGATTTTACCAGAACCAATGGTGCTTTCAGCAACAGGTGCTTGAAAATATTCAACAAGTATATCTGATTTATCGACACCTCTATCCTTCAATAATTGTTCGGCAGCTTGCATCATTGGCAATGGGCCACAAATACACGCAATAGATTGTTTTAAGTCAATATTATGTTCGTCAATAATGTGGGTAAGCATGTCTCTGGTTGGCATACCTGTGTACTCTGTTAGGTCAGAACTGGCTTCTAAAACATGTATTAAGTTGAAGTTTTCGTTGGCATCTGATAATCGTTGCAATTTATTTTTATAGATAATTTCTTGCTCACTGCGATTACCGTAAATAAGCGTTATTGTTCGGTTTGGTGATTGCTCTAGTTCATTTTTTATAATGCTAAGCATGGGTGTAATACCTGAACCAGCTGAAATAAGCAAGAGATGATTTTTAGTATGCTCTTCATTTAAATGAAACATGCCCATAGGGATCATGCTTTCAATAGAGCCCAGCGAATTGCCATTGTCAACAAGATGTGAACTCATTAAACCACCTGTTACTTTTTTTACCGCTATAGTCAACTCATCTGTTTGAGAAGGACTGCTACTAATGGAATAACTGCGTTGCACTGCTTTTCCATCAATGTGAGTTTTTACAGTAAGATACTGGCCTGCCTTAAATTCAAAATCACTTTTTAATGACGAAGGAACTTTTAAAGCAATGCTTACTGTATCCTGTGTTTCTTTAACAATGTCGTTTATGGGAAGTGTGAAAAATGCCATATCTTTTTTTCCCAAAAATAACGATTGTATGCTGAAATATCTTAAAAAAATGACACCTAAAAACTTAAATATAATGTGTAAATTGTGTGTCTGAATGTTTAGGGTATTTACATTGTTGATTTTCATGTGGTTAGGGATGACCGCTATTAAGGCTACACATCTGGCAGGTGGGGAAATGTCGTATGTTTATTTAGGAGACGATTTGTACGAGTTCACATTGGTTGTTTATCGTGATTGTGGACCTGACAACACTACTGGGGTTGGTTTTGATACTCCCGCTAATATTGGTGTTTACGCAGGTTTTGATTACTACGGTATTTTTTATGAAACATTAGACTCATTAGAAAATGTCGAATTGATCCTGTCCAATCCTTGTCTGTTGGTGCCTGATGAGTTTTGTATGGAAAAAGGGACGTATGTTTTTACTTTAAATTTACCATCCAATGAAGACGGATATCATGTTGTGTATCAACGATGTTGCCGAAACCCTACTATTATTAATGTTCAAAACGCAGGTGATGCTGGGTTAACTTTAACGGCGTTTGTTCCTGGAAAAAATGATGAGTTAAAAAACTCATGTCCTACTTTTGATGAAGCTCCACCATTCTTTGCTTGTGTCAACGATACCTTGAAATTTTCACAATCAGCCACTGATATTGATGGGGATGAACTGAGGTATCGTTTCTACACCCCCCTTCATGGTGCTTCTTACGATGACCCTAAGATAGGAACACCTACTGCGCCACCTCACCAAAAGGTAGTATGGGAAAATGAATATTCGTTAGTGTATCCGTTAGATGGAAACCCAGGGTTAACAATTGATGAGACATCAGGTGAATTAAATGCATATCCCAATAAATTAGGGAAATTTGTTGTAGGAATTGCCGTAGATGAATACAGAAATGGAGTATTGTTATCTACTATTATAAGGGATTTCTTTATTACAGTTACTGAATGTCCTTCTGTCGAATCTAAGTTAGATTTACTACATCCCGATTCCATTAAACCAATATGTGATGGTCTAAGTATCACATTAACACAAAGTAGTGTTGGTGGAGATAATTTTATTTGGACATTCTTTGACACCAACGAACCCGTTAAAAAATTTGGAACCGTTGTTGAACATACTTTTGCATACACAGGAAGACATTTGGTTCATCTTGAAATTAGCACATTGTCGGGATGTAATGATTCTACTTCGGCATTGATTGACGTTTACCCAAAACTAGCACCGGATGTAATTTTAGAAGACAGTATTTGCATGACTAAAGAATTAAAACCAGCAATACTGCAAGGGTTTTATGAACCATATGCTTATGTTGAATGGGATTTTGGTGAATTTGCCAATCCAAGGTATTTATACGGTGATACGGTATCAGGAGTTAGCTTCGAAACAATGGGTAGTCAGCAAGTATATGTTACTGTTGATCAAGATATTTGTACAGAAATTGATAGCGCCATTGTTTTTGTGCAAGAAACACCCATTCCTAATTTTACTATCCTTGGCGATACAGGGTGTGTTCCTTTTGAATTGTATATTGAAGATTTGTCACAGACCACAGGTGTGTTAAATTATACGTGGAATTTTGGTGATGGGAACAGTTTGAATAGCACTAAGCCTGAATATGTGTATGAAACACCTGGAGAATATGAAGTATCAGTAGAAGTGCATTTTCTATCGGGATGTGCTGATACTTTTTATTATTCTCCAGCAGATAAAATAAAAGTGTATGAAACGCTTATTGGAACATTTGATGAGCCAGACATACAATGCTTAGATGATAATATTGCAACTTTGGTGGCGATAGGTAATTTTTCTGAGCAAGCTACGCTAGCTTGGAACTACACAGATTCCTTGCTTTTTAGCATGACAAGTATTGCAGAAGATGTTCAACAGGTGAGTTACATCAGTGCTGGTCTGCATCCTGTAATGCTCAGTATAGAGGAGCATGAATGTATTTCAGAATTTGTAGGTTATGTTGAAATTCAACATAACCCAGAAGCACATTTTAGCATAGCAGATGAAATATTGTGCATAGAAAATGAAATTCATTTTATTAATGAATCAACTGCTGATACGCCCTTAGAATTTCGCTGGTACTTGGGAGAAAAAGAAGGGTATAGTTCAGAGGAAAACCCAAGGTATGTCTACTATGAGGCTAAAATGATTATAGTAAATTTAACAGTCTTCACGACCGAAGGATGCATAGACACTTCTTATGTTAGGTTAGACACCTTGATTCCTGTTCATCCATTGCCAGACCCTAATTTTACAATTGCTAATAGCTATTTGGATATTTGGAAATCAACTACTTATGTGACCAATTTGTCAGACAGTGGTATTTATGGTTATTATGTTGTACTGCCAACTTTTGATACCATTTTAGGATTAGAACAGTTCAACCATACCTTTGAAGAAGGGAAATACGAGGTTTGGCAAACAGTCGTAAATCGTTACGGCTGTATTGATTCTACCAAAAGATTAGTAGAAGTACTTGGGCACACATTATACGTCCCAAATGCGTTTACCCCAAATAAGGATCAAATAAATGATGGTTTTAGGGCTTTTGCAAGAGGAGTTACTGATTTCAAACTGTCTATTTTGGACAGATGGGGAAATGTTGTTTTTGAAAGTGATAACCAAGAAGAACGATGGTTTGGTGAACTACCAAATGGTACACAAGCAAAATCAGATGTTTACACGTATCAAGTAAAGATTCAGGAAATAAAAGGCTTTAGATACGAATATATAGGAAGAGTCTCGCTGATTAGGTAGGTGAGTAAAGCATTTCTATGTGCTCAATATCATCTTCCAAATACATGTCACTTACCTGCAAATACCCATGTGATTGGTAGAACTTCTCAAGGTATAGTTGTGCTGAAATTCTAACAGGAACTTTGCCAGCTAATTGCTCTATTTGTTCATGGCAATAATCCATTAATAGATGTCCTATTTTCAATTTCCTGTACGACTCACTTGTCGCTACTCTTCCAATGGACCATTCTTCGTAAGAAATGTTAGGAGGAAGTAGTCTTGCGACAGCAACCACCTCATCATTTTGTTTACCAAAAACATGATACACTTCTAAATCCTTATTGTCAAGTTCTGGATATGGGCAATTTTGTTCTACCACAAAAACATTGATACGCAACTGAACAATGTCATGAAATTCTTTTGTGCTTAGTTTGTCAAACGGCAAACAGTGCCAAGTAAGGTTAGTCATATTTTACAATCTCTTTTGTCTCCAAATATACTAGGTACTTTTTAATGTTTTTGTAACCAAGTTCATATAAAGCATTTGCGTAGTTGTTCAGCTGTTTTAAATAGCTAGGCATAAAATGACCCGTTTTATAATCGAGGATAATGGTTTCATTAGGGAAAATTACTACCCTGTCTGGTCGCAATACGTTACCATCTTTGGTTAAAATAGCTTGCTCGTTCATGGCTTTAACATCATGACCAAACCAAGGTTGAAGCTCTGGCAATTCCAATAGGCCATTTAAGTTATGTTGAATTTCAGGTATTTGTTCATCGGTTAAATCAAATTTAGCTTTCATTTTTTCGATGGCTGAGCTAATGTCAGCTTTGTCGTTAATGTGCGCCAATATTTCATGATACATGGTTCCCAGTGTGGTTTTTTCAAACAAGCTTTGGTATTCCCATTGTTCTGGTGCCGAAAAACTAATGTTTTCTAACTTGTCCCACTGGCTATAGTTAAAGTTTTGGAGGGTAATGGTGTTGCTGGTTTTTTTGTCTGATGACGAAATAAAGGGGCTACCAATTGCTAGTTTTTTAGTTTCATTGTTCCAATGTTCGTGCGTAGTAATTGCAGAAAGATAGGAATCAAACACTCCTGATTTGTCATCCATGTCAGACCATAGGTACACATTGAATTCAGGCCTGGTAATAGCAACATACAAGAGATTAAACACATCTAACTCCGTTTTGTCTATTTCTTCTGTTATGACATCCGAAAAGCTAGAATCTTTTAGTGTAGCTTGTTGTTTAATGCTTGCTGTAGGCAATTCAGGAATCAATTCTTCTGTCTCAACCCAATGGTAAGTATTGTTTCTTGGCGCTGATTTATTAAAGTTAGGAATAAAGACTGTTGGGAATTGCAATCCTTTTGACGTGTGTATTGTCAATAATTTCACTGCTTCAATGTTTTCAGGCATCCCTATCGTTTTGCGAAAACCTTTCTCATGCATCCAGTGAATAAAGCCTTGAAAATGAGACCCCTTTTTTTGTTGAAAATCCAAGGCGAAATCTAACAATCCGGCTACAAATGGATCAATGTTTTGATGAAAATCATAACAGAGTATTAATCGTTCTATGATTTCGTACAAAGAAAATGAGGTAATGTGTTGAGGTAAATTAGTGGTAAGTTGCTGATTCAACACTTGAACTAAATCATTGTTATGTTTATTTGGAAAAGCTTCGGCCATAAAATCGGAAAGCGTTACTTCATACATAGAACAATAGGAGACAGACAGCGCTTGAGCGATAAATGTATTGTTGGGCTGTAGCAAGAATGTAAGTGTCTCAATCAACAAGTTAATCTTTTTACTATCCGAAAATCGTAAACTTCCTTGGCTAATGACCGGGATGTCTTCTTGCATCAAATGTTCTGCAATAATACTTGCTTCTTGATTTTTCCGCACCAAAATCGCCATGTCATTTAGCCGGTGTCCATCAGTATGCAATGATTTTATTTGTTGAGTCAAATCACTTAATATGAACAGCCCGTCTTTGTCTTCTTTTCTATCTATTCCAGTCACACAAACATATCCTGGTTTTTCAGATAGGAATTTTTGTTCGTGTTGCTCGTATATGTTTTGGTTTTCGGGTTGAAGCTTGTTTTTACATTGATCTATCAACCAATTATTGAAAAGGATGATGTGGTGAGACGAGCGAAAATTGTAAGCTAAATTGGTTAATGAGTATTGTTGTTTGAGTATAGCTTCTCTTTGTTTGATAAGCAGTTCATTGTCCTTGTTTTTTAAGCTAGGAAGCATAGCAAATTGAGACACATCACCATTTCTAAACCGATAAATAGATTGTTTGCCATCACCTACAATTAAGCTTGTTTTGTTTTTTGCCAATCCATTTTCAATCAAGGGAACCAGGTTTTCCCATTGCAGGGTAGAAGTATCCTGAAATTCATCAATAAGAATATGATTAAATCGTTCGCCTATTTTTTCATAGATAAAAGGAGCAGGTTCGTTTTTAATCAGTTTAGAAATTTTACTGTTAAAATCACTGATAAATAAGAGGTTGTTTTCTGTTTTGATGGTGAGCAACTCCTCGTTTATTTTTTTCAATAAAGCCGTCGAATACAACTCCTTGAACAATGCCTTTAGCGCTATGTGTTTGGGGTAATCTTCGTAGAGAACGGCAAGTTCTTGGGCAATGGGTTGAGTAATACTTTGATGATCAGAAAGCGTAGGCTCTTTAACGGTAGTTTTTGTCCAAGTTCCTTCTGCTAGAAAAGAGGTTGAAGAATTATTGAGAGGTATTAACCCATTTTTGGAAACATTTCTAATAAAATTGAGCTTATGAGTGTGGCAATCAGCCGTATCTAAGCCTTGTTGTTTGACCGTATCTAAACATTTTTTAGCAATGTCTTTTGCTTGATTATCTGATTGTTTTAGGGTGGTAGCAAGCCCCTCAATAATATGCGTAAAAGCACCCAGTGGAATGTTGTTCAGTTTTTTTATGGCTTCAGCACCTTTTTCGTCAAACAAGGTACGGTTCGAATATTCAGTCAACTCACGTTTTATTTGCCATTTTCCTTTTTCATTCATCTGATGATCGATGAACTGAATAACGTATTTCGTCAATTCTTGATCGATGCCCACTTGTGTCATCATGTTTTCTATGGCATCGGCCAAATGAATATCGGTATCCATTTCAACTTCAAAATCCAAGTTCAAGTTTAAATCTTTGGAGAAAGAACGAATAAGCTTATGCACAAATTTATCAATGGTGCTTATGGCAATGTCATTGTAATGATGAATCATATGTGTGAGCATGTCGTGTGCTCTAGTTTTGAGCGTATTTGCCGACATGGTTGTTAATTCCATAAGCGCGTCAACCATGGCTTGGTTGTAGAAGTCGCTTTCCGTGCCTTCTGAAATGCCTCTTAAATAATGAATTACCCGCTCTTTCATTTCACTTGCAGCTTTGTTGGTGAACGTGATGGCAAGCACTTTTTGGTATCCATATTCATTGGGGTAGCTAAAAGCCAGTGATAAGTACTGTTGTACCAAGGTAAAAGTTTTGCCAGAACCTGCAGAAGCTTTGATGACATTAAAATGAGACATAATATAAATAGAATATTGGGTAGTTATTTTTGAAATTTAGTCTAATTTGGTGTTTGAATAGCAAAGTGCAAAATACCATTCTTTTTTAAGGGATTTTAAAGTTCTTTTTGAACTTACAGATTAAGCAATAAACATGATACAATCGTACAAAGAACTTCTTGAGTGGAGTAGAATTAATAAAAAACAAGTTAAGCAAGCCTTTAAAATTATTCGTAAATGGAAGCCTAAAATACAGGATGCTTGGTTTGAAGAAAAGCACGATGAAGCGTTCGAAAAAATAGATTGTTTGAATTGTGCCAATTGTTGTAAAACGACTAGCCCAATATTTAGAGATAAAGATATTGAACGATTGTCCAAGCACTTTAGAATAAAGCCAGGTCAGTTGATAGCTGATCACTTGCATTTAGATGGAGACCAAGATTATGTACTTAATTCTGCACCATGTCCTTTTTTAGACGAAGACAATAGCTGTTCTGTTTATGACGCTAGGCCAAATGCGTGTCGTGAATACCCACACACAAATAGAAAAAAAATGGTGCAAATTTTAACCTTGACAGAAACAAATGTGGATGTTTGTCCAGCGGTAAGTCACATCATCAAGCAGTTACCAATACCGTCAACTGTTAAATCACCGAATGAAAGAATGTAAAAAAATATTTGTAGTATAATTGAGTAACCTTTGACAGAATTTCAACGTTTGTTAATTAACATTAAAAATATCCTTACTAAGCAATAGAAAATCTATTACATCTTGAATAAGCTGCAAAATATAATACTACGTTGTGTTTTCTAATTTAACCATAACGATGCTATACTAAAATATAGAAAAACACAATATTTTATTGCTTATTCAATTTTCATTACGAAGTTCTAATGCATAATTCGGATTCACTCCAATTCTTAGATCGACATTGAGCAAAAATATAGTTAGAAACTTGAGTATGAAAGCCAGTTTATTACTGGCGTTTTTGTTTGCTTATGCAAGCAGTAGTGCTCAATGCCCTGAATTTTATGATACGTTTGGCAATCCTTCCAGTTACCCATATTGGATAAGTTGCACCGGAAATGATTTTACCTTAGAATTATTATCGGACGACGCCTACGGGCCATACACCATTAATTGGGGAGACGGATCAAGTGATTCTGGCGCCGGATACACACCAGGTGGATCTAATCCTAATCATATTTATTCAGTAATCGTTGACACCTTGGTTGTAACCATCACTATTCCAGGCACAGGATGTGTGGTGACGGGAGTTGTAGTGATGGAAGAACTGGTAAGTGCCGCTATTCAAATACCTAATGGAGGAATTACCAAAGCGTGTGCTCCTCAAACCATGGAGTTTTTAAACGCAAGTACCAATGTGTCTGCTACCACAATGTTTATATGGGATTTTGGTGATGGCAGCCCGCAAGAAACCTATGATGTTTCAAACTGGGGTGCAACTGTTAGTCACACCTATCAAAAAGGAACAGTTGAATGTGGCACACGTGTAACTTTGTATGCCGAGAACTATTGCAGTTTCGGAGGGCCATCCATCAACACCTACGAGCCAATACTTATTTGGGACATTGACGATGCCGCAATCGAAGCTTCGGCAACCTCATTATGTTATCCCGACACGATAGTAACGTTTAACAATGTTACCGATAGAAATTGTGTGGCTCCATCTGAAGGAAACTTTGCACAGCGCTATGAGAAATGGATATTTATCGATTATTTCGGACCAGGGCTAGACAGTATCGTTGATTGGAGACCATGGCCACCTAGTCAACCTATCACTATTAAATATCCGGGTAAAGGAACGTATGAAGTACAATTGCTCGATAGTAATCAATGTGGAATAGATCCAGCGTCCATTACCATTGATATTGTAGACCCACCAACGGCAGCATTCACTATTTCGGAAGACACGGTCTGTACAGGACAAGAGTTTACCTTAACCAATTTTTCGAGTGGTGGTGCCAACGAATACTTTTGGAAAATTGAAGGTGTTACTGGTTGGGTGAGTACCAATGCCGACCCGTTTAATTACTCTTTTTTGAACGAAGGAAAATATGAATTTAAACTAGTTGCCAATGTTGCTCAAGGAACAGTTAGTTGCACTGATACGGTGTCGCATACTATCATTGTTTTGCCTGGGCCTGAATCTAGTTTTACTATTACACCCGAAGTAGCATGTGATACGCTCATTACCAATGTTGTTAATACTACTGTCAATGGAGTGAATTGGTCATGGGATTTTGGCAATGGAACCACCAGCAATCTAAGGCAGCCAGTAAACCCAATAAGGTACGATGGAAAAGGAGAATACATTATTGGCCTTACGGTAACGAGTGCGAACAATTGCAATAGTATTTTGTACGACACTGTGCATGTTTACAAAACCCCGCAAGTAAACTTTACAGCGCTAAATGCATGCGAAGGAACACCCATAAACTTTATAGACAACACGATCATAGATGCTAACGACCCAATAGTAAGTTGGGCATGGAATTTTGGTGATGGTAGCAGCTCTGCTGATCAAAATCCCATACATCAATATGCGTCTGACGCATCCTATAGCGTTCGTTTAGCGGTTGCTACGGCTAATTGTACTTCCGATACTACAAAGCCAATTACCTTACATCCATTGCCTTCAGCAATTATGTACTTGCCAGATACATCTGGTTGTAATCCCTTTGTCGCTAATTTTCAAAATTTCAGTACTGTTTCCAATAAATACGAATGGGATTTTGGAGATGGCTCTCCTGTTGATACGACTACTGCACCATCACATACATTTGCGAACAATAGTGCTAGTAATATTGTTTACGCCATTCGATTGGTTGCCATAACCAATAAAGGCTGTAGCGACACCACGTATCAAGAAGTGCTGGTTTATCCTGCTGCTACTGGATCATTCACACATAATGGTACGCCTGATTGTGGGCCTATGTTAGTACAGTTTGTCAACACATCGGCTGGTGGTACAAATTACCAATGGGATTTTGGCGATGGCTCACCACTTAGCTCCGCTCCAAATCCTGCTCATTTGTATCGCAATCAAACCGCTTTTATAGAAATTTATAATGCAAGTTTAATTGTTACTTCGGCTAATGGCTGTACCGATGCTACTACTCAATCCATTACAGTGTATCCAGAACCAAATTTTGATTTCAGCATTTCCCCAAGTGAGGGTTGTACTCCTTTAACAGTTGATTTTTCGGTTAACACCAATGGAAACTATACATGGGATTTTGGCGATGGTAACACCAGTAACCAACAATCGCCTACCAATACATATGTGCACAACAATTTGTTTACGACTACATACAATGTTCGACTTATTGGTACAAGTTCGTTTGGTTGTTCCGATACGGTTATAAAAACAGTGACTGTAAAACCTAACCCAGTAGCGAGTTTTACTATAGACACTAAATCTGGGTGTAGTCCGCTAGAGATAGAATTGACGAACAATAGTGCTATGGCTAGCAGTTATCAGTGGCAATATGGCGAAGGAAGTATATCAACAGAAACAAACTTTAAACATAGACACACCTACTTCAATAATACAAGTGCGGACATTACCAGGGTCATAAAATTGTCCGCCATAGCTTCCAATGGTTGTACTGCTGAGGTAACAGACACCCTTGTTGTTTTTGGAAATCCCGTTGCAAAATTTGATCAACCAGCTCCAGCATGTACACCCGCCATTGTGTCGTTTGTCAATAGGTCTG
>JBLIDJ010000065.1:0-15270 GCA_047634195.1 Flavobacteriales bacterium | reverse complement strand
GTTAGTAGTTAGTAGTTAGTAGTTAGTAGTTAGTAGTTAGTAGTTAGTAGTTAGTAGTTAGTAGTTAGTAGTTAGTAGTTAGTAGTTAGTAGTTAGTAGTTAGTAGTTAGTAGTTAGTAGTTAGTAAAAAATTAATTCAAATTAACGCGTAATCCTATTTTATTGTCACCTAAAATTCCAATTCCGGTAGCTATCGGAACGAGAAAGGCTCTGTAATCCCGAAAGGTCGGGACAAGCTCTGATACCTAATACCTGTAACCTGATACCTGTAACCTTACACCTAACACCCCCAACTCTTGGATTCTAATCAAAGAAGTAACTGAAAATCTATTAGACTAAATGTGTTTAAAACAGATGAATTTGACTACTTTTATCATCCGTAAATCCAAAACTATATACGACACAAACAAATGAGCGAAACTGCACAAATTATCCTTGACGGAAAAACCTACGAATTGCCTGTTATTACAGGAGCTGAGAACGAAAAAGCAATTGATATTTCAAAATTACGAGCCGAGTCTGGTTACATTACCTTAGACTATGGATTTAAAAACACGGGTTCTACAAAAAGCGCCATCACGTTTTTGGATGGTGAAAAAGGTATTTTACAATACAGGGGTTATCCTATTGAACAGTTAGCAGAAAAAGCAACATTTATTGAAGTTTCATATTTATTGATTTACGGACATTTGCCAAACAAAGCTGAATTAACAGCTTATCAAAATTCGATCACCCGTCACACCTTGGTACACGAAGACATGAAACGTTTGTTGGAAGCATTTCCATCTAACGCGCACCCAATGGGTATTTTGTCTGCGATGATATCAACGCTTTCAACCATCTATCCTGAGTCGCAAGACCCTAATAGACCTATGGAAGCTAAAAACGTGACCATACATCGTTTGTTGGCCAAATTGCCAACCTTGGCTGCAATGGCTTACCGTCATTCAAACGGTACTCCTACTATGTACCCACAAAACAAACTAGACTATTGCGAGAATTTTTTGCAAATGATGTTTGGTATGCCAACTGAGAACTTCGAAGCTGACCCAGTAGTGGTTGACGCCTTAAATAAATTATTGATTTTACACGCAGACCACGAACAAAATTGCTCTACAGCAACTGTACGTGTGGTAGGTTCTTCACAGGCCAACTTATTCTCTTCTATCTCAGCAGGTGTTTCTGCACTTTGGGGTCCCCTTCATGGTGGTGCCAACCAAGCAGTAATAGAAATGCTTGAAACCATTAAAAATGATGGTGGAGATTTAGACAAATGGATTAACAAAGCAAAAGACAAAGAAGATTCTTTCCGTTTGATGGGCTTTGGACACCGTGTGTACAAAAACTTTGACCCTCGTGCTACGATTATCAAAAAAGCATGTGACGATGTGTTAGCTAAATTGGGTGTTGATGACCCTATTCTTGATATTGCTAAGAAATTAGAAGCAGTTGCTTTGAGCGATGAGTACTTCGTAAAACGTGGCTTGTATCCTAACGTAGATTTCTACTCAGGTATCATTTACCGTGCTTTAGGCATCCCTACCGATATGTTTACGGTAATGTTTGCTCTTGGCCGTTTACCTGGTTGGATTGCACAGTGGAAAGAAATGATTGACAACGGTGAGCCAATTGGCCGTCCTCGTCAAGTGTACACAGGCGAAACAAAACGTGATTACGTAGCCATGGAAAACAGATAATTCTCTCCTATTATATTTTTATTAAAGCGATGCTCCTTTGAGTATCGCTTTTTTTTGTAGGCATTACTTTTAGTTAACCGTGTGACATTGGCTGGTTTTAAGTATATTTATGGCGATTAGGTATATTCAATTGGTTTAATTATCTAATAATCACGTATTAGAATTCATCAGATGCTAACAAAGCAAGGACTTCCAGACTACGATCACCTAATAATCATCGGCAATGGTTTTGATATTAATCTAGGCTTAAAAACAAGTTATAATGATTTTTTAAAAAGTAAAGAATTCGCCTCTACAATAGAAGATGGCAAGAATAATTTATGTCTAAGTCTAAAACAAACTCATTATCTTCAAAATTGGATAGATGTAGAGAACGAAATTAAAAATCTTGCAAAAAGATATAGAGCCACTGCTGTAAAACAGCTTAAAAGGAGGTGGGAATTTTAAAAAAAGCACTTAGTGATTATTTGACATTTGCTTTAAAAGATTTTGAATTAGACAAATCATCAAGAGCTTATTCATTTATGGAAGGACTTATTTTAGATGATTCTCTAATAATTAATTTCAATTACACTGATGTATTCCATAGATACATGGAAGATAAATCAGCTAGAAATAGTGACAAGCGAGTTCAATTTATTCATGGTAATCATGAAGATAATAATATCATTATCGGAGTAGAAGACGGCACAGAAATGGTTGATCGTCACGAATTTCTTTTAAAATCCACACATGTAAATTACACTGGATTCAATTTAAATCGATTACTTCATGGTGTTAAAAAATTAACAGTTTTCGGACATTCTTTAGGTGAAAGTGATGAAATGTACTTTACAGATTTTTTTAATCATTATTCTGGCGACAAAGAATTTCCATATTTCAAATTTGACTTATATTATTATGATGAAGATTCGTATGACTCGTTAATGAGCCGAATCAATGTTCTAACTAATCAGCAAGTAAGTAAATTCAGGCAAAATTTAAATTTCACTGCAATATCTTCATTCAATGAAAGCTAGCATCAATTCTCAATCAGAAAAACAAGAGCAATAACCCAAATCGACGCAACGTCTCACTACATTGTTAAAATACAGCATCTTGCCTCAATAAAAAGAAAAGGCAATAGAAACATTCAGTATACATAAACGAGAATAACAGCGCTATTTTATTATTCATACTCACCATCAAGTGGTTTTACATCAATTTTAGGCGCAATAACGTCGCTAAAAGACGGTGCATATTCCGAAATACTTCCTGCACCCTTTTTATTAACTTTAAAAGTAATATCCTTGGTTGTAGTAAATAATAGCACAGAAGAAAAAGATGTTTTAAGATGTGGTTTCAGTATTTCAAAAGCCTCATCTAACGTATATTCATTTTCGATATCCTCAGTATCTCTTGATCTGTATCGTAACTTCAGTAAAATTTTAAAACCATTGTCTGAATAGACTGGACGTAAAAATATATTTCTAAAGTTAGGCTTACCTATGGTTTTTGCCATGGTTAATTTAGCAAAGCTACCTTCTTGAGCACTTTTTTTTACTTGTTCCCAGAAAACAACAAAGACATCTTGGTAGTCCATACACTTAAAATTGATGATACATTATTCGATTTTCAAAGGTAAGACTAATAATTAAATCCACATTAAGTATTAGCTTATCTATTACCCTTTATGCCATTTTATCTAAAGAATAGCTAGGCATTGCGTCTAGCTGTTTTGTTGAAAAGACGGCATCTTACTGCAATAAAAAAAATAGACCTCGATTTGCGCCAAACTCGAGTTCGGATTCACTTACAATGAATACCTCTAATTCACTCATTATAAAGTATTTATTGTACTTCTAAGTAGTGATCATTTGGAGTTGAATAACAGAAGCAATAATCCGACATCGAAATCGTTTGAGTTGCATGAAAATAGGTCATTGGTTGTTATCTGTCGCATTTGTCTGTTCTTTGAGTTCGTGTAAAAAAGAAGAAAAAGAAAGTATTACAACCCCACCCGAAGTAGGTTTTGAAAAACACATAGGAGGCCTTCAAGATGACGAAGCTAATTCCGTTGTTTTCAAAAACGGATATGTGTTCATATTTGGCACATCAAAAAGCTTTGGTGATATTAATGGGGATCACTACCTCATAAAACTAGACAGCGAAGGCGACATTGTTTTTGAAAAAACGTATGGAGGAAGCCTAGAAGAAAAAGGTGCAAAAATTTTGGCAACTAAGGATGGTAATTTTTTACTTATTGGGTCAACCAAAAGCACTGGGAATGGCCAGAAAGACATCCACGTTATGAAAGTTAACGAACAAGGAGATTTACTTTGGGAAAAAGTATTTGGAGGTGCTTTAGATGATGTTGCAAATAGTATCATTGAAACAAACAATGCCGAGTTTTGCATTATTGGCAACACCCAAAGTTTTGGCCGCGGTTCTCGCGACATGTATGTTGTTTGGATCAATCAAGAAGGTGATTTGATAAGACAAACATCCTACGGGGGTGTTGAAACAGATGGTGGTGCTGACCTAGTTGAAGTTGACAACAATGATTTAATGCTTTTTGGCTACACAAGAAATTTTGGTGCTACAAGCATCGATTTATTTTTATTACGTATCAATGCTTTAGGAGATTCTCTCTGGTCTCAACGTTATGGTGGTGATGAATACGAAGAAAGTCAAGCAATGGTAAAAACACCGCAGGGCGACTTGTTGTTGCACGGGCACTCGTCAAGTACAGACCCAAATCACGATATGTACACGGTAAAAGTAGACAAAAACGGAAATCAACTTTGGGCAAAAAATTACGGTGGTAGCCAGCATGATGGTGGTCATGCCCTGTTGGTTAATAATGCCGGTAACTATGTTTTAGTAGCACGAAGCATGAGTTTTGGAAATGGTGACAGAAACATCTACCTAGTCACAACCACACCCGATGGAAACATAATCTCTGAAGATGTTATTGGCGGTGAGAAAGACGATTGGGGACAAGATATTATTGAAGTAGGTGCCTTTTATTACATCGTCGGGCATTCCAATTCTATGAGTGATACCCAAAATGATGTTTATGTTGTGAAGTACAAAAAATAAGCGTCATTGATTTTTCTGAAACAGTTAATGTTCCTTTTTTCATTGCTCTGCTCATTGATGTATCGTAGCATAATTTCCTCAATAAGATACTCCCATTGGCACACTCCAAACAATTAGGCATGCGTGCCTCTAACAACAGCTTAATGCAGCAAATATGCTACTCATTTATGTTGCAATTACAATCAACCTTTCCAAATGTACAAATCATGAATCCACGGGTGTGTTTTCAACAATTAGAACAAGCGGGAGTTAGTTTGTATTATATAAATGGCGCACTCCTCAATGAAGTTGGGCAAAAAAGACAGTATAAGTTCAGGTTAAAAGAGTTGCAATAATCAGCTCATGTTTTTAACAATCATACATGCTTATTTTTCATTTATTAAGAAGTAATGGCGCCCATCATATGCTTTTGTAAGTATTTAGAAAACAAATAAATACTGAATATAAGTTGGTTATCGATTGCGATGAATCACAAATAATAATCCTATCAAATCAAAAAAATATTAATTTAATAATTAACCGTCTTAATATGCTTTATTAATTCCGACATAAATTAAAAATAGAGTAGTTTACCCTGACCATAGCCGAAGGGCTATGGTTAAATTAGAAAACACAGAGAAGCATTATAGTTATTCTTAAGACTTTTATTTTCAACGAATCTCCCCGTAAAACTTGGTAAACTATGATTTTGCTTCGCATAGTTTGCAGCTTATTCAAGATATAATAGATATTCTATTACATAAAGCAGTTTTAATGACTCAAATCCTTAAACAACTTCAGCACCATTCCGTCTGAAAGACCAATCTTGGGAACAATCATTTTTTTGATTCCTACTTGGTTGAGCACATGCATGTAAATTTGTGACGCAGGCACTATCACGTCGGCCCGATCCGGCTTTAGGCTCAAGTGCTCTATGCGCTCATCGTAGGTCAATAGGTTAACCTTATCTACTAGTTCTTGCAGTTGGGTAGTATGTATCACTTTTGTGCCTACAATACCAGCAAGTTTGAATAACTTATTAATGTTTCCTCCCGTACCAATGGCTATTAATTGATCTACATCGATGGTTTCTACTTCGTCAGAAATCCATTTGGTCAATTCTTGCCATTCACTCGGCTGTACTTTGTCTTTTAGCAAGCGAACTGTACCTATTTTAAAAGATCTACTCTTTTTGGGTATCCCATTTTTTATGTAAGAAATTTCGGTGCTTCCTCCCCCTACGTCTATGTAAAGGTAGTCGCCTTGCAATTCCAATTTTTGCATACTCATGGTAGAAAGTATGAGTTCAGCTTCTGTTTTACCATCAATAACTTCAATGTGTATGCCTGTCTTTTTTTCGATGCGCTGAATGATTTCTATGTGATTGACAGCTTCTCGCATGGCCGAAGTAGCGCACACCCTAAAGTCCTCTACTTCATATATTTCCATTAGGTTTCTAAAAGCAACAAATGTTTTTATTAGTTTGTTCTCTTCTTTCTCACCCAATTTCCCTGTGGTAAAAGACACTTCACCTAAACGTACAGGTACACGAATCAAACTTTCTTTAATCGTCTTAATTTCTCCATTGTGATACCAAATACGAATAATAAGTAGTCGAATTGCATTGGATCCTATGTCTATGGCGGCTAATTTCAAGATGGTTTTATTTTATGTTTAAAATAGTCATAAATATCATACTGCGATCTACATGGATGAGCAGGATTGTCTTTGACCAATCGATTATCCTTTGCCTCGTCCATTATTCTTGCCTTTTGATTATCAGCTAGCATGATGTTTAAATTATCTTTTAATATTTTTTTCACATTTTCATCATAAATAGGTGTTGTAACTTCTACCCTACTATCTAAGTTTCTAGGCATTAAATCGGCGGAAGAAATAAATATTTTTTCATCTCCATTATTGCCAAAAACAAACACTCTGGCATGTTCTAGATACCTATCAATGACACCTGTAACTGTAATGTTTTCACTAAAACCTTTAACCCCCGCAACGAGGCAACAAATACCACGTACCAGTAAATTTATTTTGACTCCCGCCTTACTTGCATCACACAACAATTGCATAACTTGCTGATCGACAAGGTTGTTTATTTTTAGCATGATGTATGCCTTTTTACCAGCTTTTGCATGGTCAATTTCTGCTTTAATATGACTGAGTATTTTCCTTCTGGTATTAAAAGGAGAAACCCACAAATGCCTAAAAACATCTCTTTTATAGGTATTTTCAAAAAACGAAAATACTTTCTTTATCTCATTTGTTATTCGTTTATCTGTGGTCAACAAGCTATAATCTGCATATATTTTAGCATTACCTTCATGGAAATTTCCTGTTCCAATATGCCCATAAAGTACTAACTCATGGTCTTCTTTTCGAGTGATAAGAATTAGTTTGGAATGTACTTTCAACCCATTGATACCAAAAATAATTTTAGCACCTTCTTTTTGCAACCTATCTGCCCATTTTACATTATTAGCTTCATCAAATCGGGCTTGCAACTCCACCAAGACAGTTACCTCTTTGCCGTTTTTAACAGCATTAATCAATGCGGTACTAATTTCAGACTCTTTAGCTAGTCGATACACGTTTATTTGTATGCTCCGCACTTTAGGATCAATAGCCGCTTCACGCAACAAATCAACCAAGTAGCCAAAGTCTTGGTAAGGAAATGCCAACAAAACATCTTGTTTGGCAATTACTTTAAGCAAGCTCGGCACATTTTTAAACAGTGGATGTTCTTGCGGGAGCATTTTTTTGTTTCGCAAACTTGCATTCCCAACTGCAGGGAAATTCATTAAATCTTTAAAATTGTGATACCGTCTTCCAGGTATTAAATTGTGTTCCGGTTTCAGTTTTATTTTATCGATCAAAAATTTCAATAAATCATTCGGCATATGTTTATCATACACAAACCTAACTGGCTCACCATTTTTACGTTGCTTTAAGCTTTTGCCTATTTTCTCCATCAAACTTTTAGAAATATCTTCATCTAAATCAAGCTCTGAATCGCGTGTAAGTTTAAAGGTAAATGCTTCTGCTTTTTGAAACTTGAACATCGTAAAAACATCGGCTATGTTGGCGCGAATCAAGTCATCAAGCATGGTGATGCATTCCGTATTATCGGGGGAAGGAATCACAACAAACCGAGGTAATTCTGATGTCGGAATTTCAATTAACGCAAATCGCTTATTATCCTTACCATCGTTGCTCAGCTTTATCCCTAAATAAATGGCTCTATCTTTTATAAATGGGATTTTCACCGAATCTTTCAGCATGATAGGAATCAAAACAGGTCGTACTTTTTCTTTAAAGTACGTTTTCACAAAAAGAGCTTGTTCGTTGGTGTATTCTTTTTCGTTCACCATTTGAATCCCTACCTCTTCTAAGGAAGCAATCAACTGTCTGTAGATATTGTCGAATCGAGCAAGTTGACCTAACACTGTTTCTTTAATCTCTTGTAGCGTTTCTTTAAGAGAGTCGGCATATAGCTGTGAACCACTCAATTTTGCTGCTTCCAACCTTCGTAAAGTAGCGACACGCACACCAAAAAATTCGTCTAGATTACTAGAGAATATGCCTAGAAAAAATATACGCTCCAATAAAGGAACAGTTTCGTTTTCTGCTTCCTGTAATAGGCGTTCATTAAACAACAACCAGCTTATTTCTCTATTGATTGTTTTTATTTTTTTAATCATGACTTTGTACGAACAAAAAAAGTGTTGAAAATATCTCACCTTAAATATGCACTAAAATCTATTATGAAATAGGTTGTCTCTAATTTTAATAACAAATTATTAATCGATTAGCAATCAATCAATAACACTTTATTGCCCATATTCTCAAAAAAACTTTTTAACGACAGTTGGTTAATTACTTTCTAAATAAACCTTCATCCTCCGCGTTATTAGTTCTAAATTGAACTTCAACAAAGAACCTAAAACAAGGAGATGATGACTAAAGCAAAAAATAAATCACGTATCTATGTACTAGATACCTCTGTTATATTACACGATCACAATGCCCTTTACAACTTTGACGAGCACGATATTGCCATACCCATTACAGTCTTAGAAGAATTAGACAACTTTAAAGTAGGCAATGACACCAAAAACTTTGAGGCAAGAGAATTCATAAGAACCTTAGACAAGCTTTCCGAAAATTTTAAACTGCAGGATTGGGTAAAACTTCCTTCGAAAGGCAGAATCAAGGTCATCATGAGCAATCAAGGCACACACATTGATGCAAATGTTGCTTTTGGTCAGCGGAAAAACGACCATCATATCCTTAATGCGGCAATGACCTTGCAAGAAAAAGAAGGTGATGTGGAGGTGATTTTAGTGTCTAACGACATCAACCTTCGCCTAAAGGCCAAAGCGCTTAATATGACCGCTGAGGACTACAAGACGGGCAATGTGATTGATGTAAGTGATCTACATGCTGGCAAACATGTTATTGAAGGGGTTAGTAGTGATGTTATTCGAGAATTTTATTTAAAAAATAAGGTGGAGGAATTTGATTTCTTACCGAATCCACAACCCAACAATTTTTACATTTTAAAAAACGGTAGTTCTAGTTGTTTAGCTTTTTACGATGCCGAACAACAGATGTTCGAGCGTGTGGAGAAAATTCACTCGTATGGTGTGAAACCCCGCAATGCTGAACAAGCCTTTGCTATGCACGCCATTCTCAATCAGCATATAAAACTAGTAACCCTGCAAGGAGTCGCTGGTACTGGTAAAACCTTACTAGCATTAGCGGGTGCTTTGGAACAAAAAAATGTGTATGACCAAATCATTTTAGCTAGGCCCATTGTTCCCTTGAGCAACAAAGACATTGGTTTTTTACCTGGCGATGCGCAAGAAAAAATCAACCCTTACATGGAGCCTTTGTGGGATAACCTAAAATTCATCAAAAATCAGTTTTCACCTACTGAAAAGAGGCATAAGCAAATAGATGAAATGCAGCGCGATGAAAAGATAATCATCACACCGCTTGCTTTTATTAGAGGGAGAACCCTCTCGAATACTATTTTTATTGTTGATGAAGCTCAAAACCTTACTCCTCACGAAGTAAAAACCATCATCACACGTGCTGGTGAAAACACTAAAATCATTTTCACTGGAGACGTAAGGCAGATTGACACGCCTTACCTAGACGAACACAGCAATGGGTTGTCATATCTCATCGATCGATTGAAAAACAACGCTATCTATGCGCATATTACACTTGAAAAAGGAGAACGTTCGGAGTTGGCAAATTTGGCCAACGAATTACTTTAAGTAAAATATAAAACAGCAAAAAGCCTGATTAACAAGGAGATATATTCTTGTTAATCAGGCTTTTTAAGTTCTACAATTATTATTAGATGTTTACCATCCAAGATCTATCATCTGCAATAAGACCTGTTCTCAAGTCATTCATATAGGTCGCAATTTTGTTTGAAATAGTTCTTTCAGCTACAGGTGGTAATTCAAAATCGACACCTAAATGACCAATTGTTTTAATATGAGCAATAGTTGCTGCAGTGCCAACGCCAAAGGCTTCTTGTAATTTCCCTTGTTGCATTTTCTCAATAATATCAGCCACTTTTATTGGCCCTTCAATTACTTCAATTCCCCATTCACGCATTACTTGTATCACACTAACTCTCGTTATTCCAGATAAAATAGTACCGCTAGTTTTTGGGGTATACACTATATTGTCGGCTACAAACATTAAGTTCATAGTGCCACTTTCTTCAAAATATTCATGGGTAATTGCGTCAGTCCAGATCAACTGGTCATACCCTTGCTCTCTTCCCAGTTTTGCTGGATAAAGCGAAGAAGCATAATTACCCGCAGCTTTTGCAGCACCTGTTCCACCTGGACAAGCTCTACTGAACTCTAGTTCAATCTTTACTTTAACTGGCTTGCTGTAATAACCTGATACTGGGCAGGTAAAGATAATAAACCTATATGATTCAGATGGCTTAACACCTATAAACTCATCGGTTGCAAACATGTAAGGACGTATGTACAACGAACTGTCTTTGCTTGTTGGTATCCAACTTTTATCAATCTTCACTAATTCTTTTAGTGCTTCTAAAAAAAGTTGTTCAGGAACATTAGGCATACACATTCTGTCTGCCGATAAATTCATTCGTTTAATATTCTCTTCAGGTCTAAACAAGGCGACTTCGCCATTGGCTAATCGGTATGCTTTTAATCCTTCAAAAATTGATTGACCATAATGAATGGCAGATGTTGCAGGACTCATTTGAATAGGCCCATAAGGCATAATGGTAGGACTGTGCCAAGCACCATCTTTATAATCCATGACAAACATATGATCAGAAAACTCACGACCAAACGCCAAATTATCAAAATCCACTTGATGTAATCTTGATTCAGTTACCGGATTTATCGCTATTGTTTTCAAATCTTCCATGTATATCATTATTGATGTCTTTCAGAGTGCAAAAATATAAAATTGAGCCGTATTTTTGAGGTCTAAGTCAAAATGGATGTTAACATTTGTTAACCGCTTAACGACATAAGGTACGGAAACATTATGAAACACACCCTCAAACAAGCTAAAAATATCTTACAAGAATATTGGGGACATGAAGACTTTAGAGGGGTTCAGGCACAAATTATTGAATCGGTGTTACAACAAAACGACACCTTAGCTTTAATGCCAACTGGGGGTGGGAAATCAATTTGTTTTCAACTCCCAGGGTTACTTTTTGAGGGACTTACCTTAGTTATTTCACCACTTATTGCCTTAATGAACGACCAAGTTCGTCAATTAAACAGCAAAAACATCAAGGCAATTGCCATCACAAGTGCCAATTCTCATCGAGAAATAGATATTCTACTAGACAACTGTATCTACGGCAACATACAATTCCTATATGTTTCTCCAGAAAGATTGGCTAATGAGCTGTTTTTGACCCGATTGGCAAAAATGCCTGTAAAACTTATCGCGGTAGACGAAGCACATTGTATTTCGCAATGGGGATATGATTTTAGGCCTGCCTATCTGAATATTCATACCATACGCCCAATATTCCCTGATGTTCCTGTAATAGCCCTTACAGCTTCTGCTACGACAGCTGTGCAACAAGACATCTGCATACAACTGGAATTCAAAAAAAACAAACAAGTAGTTTCGCAAAGTTTTGCCAGAAGCAATCTAGCTTATGTCTGTTTCGAAAATGAAACAAAAGACAAACGACTGCTTGATATTCTCACTAAAGTTAAGGGATCTGCCATCATATACACCCGCAACAGAAAACAGACAAAACTTCTTGCTGATTTTTTACAAAAACGAAACATCACAGCCGATTTTTATCATGCAGGACTTACACCCGAAATAAGGGCGAAAAAGCAAGACAACTGGATTAATAATATTTCTCGTGTAATGATTGCCACCAATGCTTTTGGGATGGGCATTGACAAAGCTGACGTAAGAATGGTTATTCACGTTGCTGTACCCGAAAGCCCAGAAGCGTATTTTCAAGAAGCTGGCCGAGCAGGACGAGACGGTAAAAAGGCTTACTCTGTGTTGTTATGGAACCAAAAAGATCTTACGTATCTCCAAGAACAGTTTAACAATAAGTATCCACCAAAAGAAGTGTTAAACACCGTTTACCAAAGACTTTGTTCTATTTTAAAAATTACAATAGGCTCATTACCTCCTGCTCCTATCCCGTTTTCTATCTCACAATTAGCTGGACAACTTAACATACCTGATGCTGCGTTTATTAAATACTTAAAGGCATTGGAATGGTGTGGGTTTATTGCGGTTCAATACAAAGGATCTGCGAGAAGTATTGTTACTTGGCAATCAAGTGTGCCGCAGGCGCAAGTAAAAGCACAAAACTCTAAACTCCTTAGTTTTCTGATAAGAAATCACGATGGTTTTTTTGAAGGCCCAGTTGCAATCAGTGAAAAAAATATGGCTAAAATGTTAGCTATTTCTAAAGATGAAGTGGTGAAGCAATTAAAATATTTCGAAGCAAATGGATGGATGACTTATGAATCTGCCAATAGTAACGCATCGCTACAATTGTTGCAAGAGCGCTTGAGTGAACAGTATTTCCATGTTCCTCCGTTTATTTACAATACCTTAAAAAAACAAGATGAATACCGCCTGAGTTTCTTGTCTAGCTTTTTAAATCAAGAGATTTGCAGAAGCAAACAATTATTGGAATATTTTGGTGAAGAGAACATTCAACCCTGTGGTATTTGTGATGTTTGTACCAATTACGGAGGTTCTTTAGACGAACTAAACAAACAAGAATTCACAGAAACAATAGAACAATTGCTAAAAACCAAAGAGTTGAACAAAGAAGCATTACAACAATGTTTTAAACCCGGCAATCAAAAAGCGGTACAAACATTAATTCGTTTACTTTTGGATGAACAAACAATTAAGTTAAACAACAAGTCGCTCCTGTATTGGGCAAACAACAACTAATTGGTAAAAAGACATACAATGATTGCAATAAGTGCTAACGGAATTTACAAATCATACGGTGACGTATCTGTGCTAAAAGGAATAGATGTGGAGATTCCTGAAAACAAAGTTGTTGCTATTGTTGGCGCTTCTGGCGCAGGAAAAACAACTTTACTGCAAGTGTTGAGCACACTCGAAAAACCTGATGCAGGTGAAGTAAGTGTGTACAACACAAATCTTTCAAACCTTAAAGGAAAACAATTAGCCAAGTTTAGAAATCAAGAAATTGGGTTTGTGTTTCAGTTTCACCAATTATTCCCAGAATTTACAGCCTTTGAGAATGTTTGTATTCCGGGGTACTTAAGCCCTAAATCGAAAAAAGAGGTTGAAAAAAGAGCCCATGAATTACTTGATATGCTTGGTCTTCAAGACAGAAAACAACACAAACCCGATGAACTTTCGGGTGGTGAAAAACAACGCGTAGCCGTAGCAAGAGCATTAATAAACAACCCTAAAGTTGTGTTTGCCGATGAGCCTAGCGGTAATTTAGACTCAAACAATGCCGAATCTTTACACCAATTGTTTTTCGACATCAAAAAACAATTGAGTTGCACCTTTGTTATTGTCACCCACAACCTTGAATTGGCCAAGCTAGCAGACATTTGCTTGACCATGAAAGACGGAATGATTGTTCCTCAATAACTTCCTAGATGACTACATCAGAATTGAGTGAATTCCTCAACGAAAAAGCAGATTATTACGAAAACCCTGATTTTATTTCCTCCGACCCTATTCAAATAGTACATCAATTTGAGCGGAAACAGGACATTGAGATTTGCGGCTTACTTACTGCTACTATTGCCTGGGGGCAGCGAAAAAGCATTATTGCTAATGCTCAAAAAATGGTTGACATCATGGAAGGTGAGCCCTATCGCTTTATTACCGAAGCCACCGATTCGGAAATGACCCGATCCACCGATTTTGTGCATCGAACATTCAACCACATAGATCTTGTTGGTTTTTTCCAAGCACTAAAAGCACTCTACCAGCAACACAATAGCCTTGAACCTTATTTCTGCACACCAGAAGGTACTGCTCAACAGGGCGTATATCAGTTTAGAAATGAGATGATTGCCGCAAAAATACCAGCAAGAAGCCATAAGCATATTTCAAACCCGATGAAAAATTCGGCTGCTAAAAGATTGAACATGTTTTTGAGATGGATGTGTAGACCAAATGCAAAAGGAGTTGATTTTGGTCTTTGGTCTAAATTCCCTTTATCTTCTGTGATGATTCCTTTGGATGTTCACACAGGCAATGTGGCTAGAAAACTTGGGCTGATAACCCGAAAACAAAACGACTGGAAAGCTTTAGAGGAACTCATGACGACACTCAAGCAGTTCGACTCAAAAGATCCTGGGAAATATGATTTTGCCCTCTTTGGATTAGGGGCTTTTGAGAAATTTTAAACCCGAATTATGTATTCCAACTTCGTAATGAAGTTTGAATAAGCAATAAAACGAACAAAGTGAGTTCACCAATACCGATAAAAACAAACTCATTATGAGTAAATATTGTGTTTTACTACATTTTAGCATAGCTGAGCCATGGTTAAATTAGAAAACACAACGAAGTATTATTTTTATTAGAGCTTATGAATCTTTCAGATTTAGCTTCGCTTATTTTACAGCTGATTACAAAATGTCATAGATGCGCTAATGCATAATGCGGGTTAAGCCCAGTAACATCGAGACAAATTACCTCGACATATTTTCCATTCATTTTTGAGTTCCACACCCCAATGTCAATAGTCTTTGCACATGATACTACGATGAGTTTTAGGTTTTTTAGTAAATTCACTGCATGAAAAACATTCTCATTATTACCTTGGCACTATTTACGTTAAATGGTCAAGCCCAATCCTTAATTTCTGGTTTTAGCCTAGCCAATAACGAAAAAGTAGTTGTGGTAGGTGGTAGTATGGACTTATCCAATACGTATTTTACTAAATCGTCTTCTTTCGAATTCAACAGAAACTTTACTGTCATTAGTGCTT
>JBLIDJ010000064.1:0-15403 GCA_047634195.1 Flavobacteriales bacterium | reverse complement strand
AAAACCATCAAAACTTTCATTTTGGGTGTATGTTTCAAATTCGTATGTTTTTGGCAAGGTATAACTTGCGTAGCCAAAGTAACTGAAACTCTTTGAAAGAGTCTGTTCTGCCATGACAAAACCACCAATTCGTATTCCTCTTACATTATCAGCTGCCATAGATACTAATCCACCAGCATTTACGAAAAATGCTTCTTTAGAAGATTGAGCCAAAGAGATATTAACATAAAATAGGAGTGCAAAAAAGATGACACTTGGTTTAACTGTGTTGTTCATTTGAAGTAGTTTGGTAAACAAATGTATCATCTTTTTTGATGTTAAGCATACATTATTTTGCCTTATGCATTTCAAACGGTAAAATTTACAGCGTTTATTGGATTTCTATTGAATATTAAGGCATAAAAAAAGCCCGACCAAATGGTCGAGCTTTTTAAAAATATGTGAGATGATTATTACATCATACCTGGCATTCCGCCACCCATGCCACCATGAGGAGCTGGGCCTTCGTCATCTATATCAGCAATGACACATTCAGTAGTTAACATCATTCCAGCAATAGATGCTGCGTTTTCCAAAGCAATACGAGTTACTTTAGTTGGGTCAATAACACCCGCTGCAAGCAAGTTTTCGTACACGTCGGTACGTGCATTGTAACCAAAGTCATCTTTTCCTTCACGGACTTTTTGAACAACTACAGATCCTTCTCCACCTGCATTGGCAACAATCTGACGTAAAGGCTCTTCAATAGCTCTACGTACGATAGCAATTCCTGTTGTTTCGTCTTCGTTTTCTCCTTCAAGACCGTCTAAAGCTTCAATGGCTCTAACAAAAGCAACGCCACCACCAGCTATAATTCCTTCTTCAATAGCAGCTCTTGTTGCATGTAAAGCATCATCAACTCTATCTTTCTTTTCTTTCATCTCTACTTCAGTAGCAGCACCAACATAAAGAACAGCAACACCACCAGCTAATTTAGCTAAGCGTTCTTGCAATTTTTCACGATCGTAGTCAGAAGTCGTAGATTCTATTTGTGCTTTTATTTGACCAACACGAGCAGAAATAGCATCTTTGTCACCAGCACCATCAACAATAGTTGTATTGTCTTTGTCTAAGGTTACTTTTTCAGCAGTTCCTAAATCAGTCAATTGGGTATTTTCCAATTTTAAACCACGCTCTTCAGAGATTACTTGACCACCTGTTAAGATAGCAATGTCTTCTAACATAGCTTTACGACGATCTCCAAAACCTGGTGCTTTTACAGCAGCAATTTTTAATCCACCACGCAATTTGTTGACAACAAGTCCTGCCAAAGCAGTACCGTCAACATCTTCTGCAATAATCAAAAGTGGCTTTCCAGACTGAGCAACTGGCTCCAACACAGGAAGTAATTCTTGAATGTTTGAAACCTTTTTGTCGTAGATTAAGATATAAGGATTCTCTAATTCAGCAACCATCTTTTCAGAATCGGTTACAAAATATGGAGAAAGGTATCCTCTGTCAAACTGCATTCCTTCTACTACTTCAACAGTAGTTTCAGTACCTTTTGCTTCTTCTACAGTGATAACACCTTCTTTAGAAACACGGTTCATTGCGTCGGCAATAAGTTTCCCAATAGTCTTATCATTGTTAGCAGAGATGGTAGCAACTTGCTCAATTTTTTGAGAATCACTTCCTACTTGTTGAGAATTTTTATGTAAGTCTTCAACAACTTTGATGACTGCTTTATCAATTCCACGTTTAAGGTCCATTGGGTTTGCTCCAGCAGCAACGTTTTTCAAGCCAGCAGTTACAATAGCCTGTGCCAATACGGTTGCAGTGGTTGTTCCGTCACCTGCTTGATCAGCAGTTTTAGAAGCAACCTCTTTTACCAACTGAGCACCCATATTTTCAACAGGATCTTTTAGCTCAATTTCTTTAGCAACAGAAACACCATCTTTTGTTACATGAGGTGCGCCAAATTTTTTGTCAATAACAACATTTCTCCCTTTTGGGCCTAACGTTACTTTTACAGCATCTGCTAAAGCATCAACTCCTTTTTTAAGCTTGTCGCGAGCGTCAAGATTAAAGTGAATTTCTTTTGACATAATTTTTTTAGTTTTTTAAAGAATGTTAAACAATAGCAAAAATGTCAGACTCTCTCATGATTAAGAAGTCTTTTCCTTCTACATTTAATTCTGTTCCAGAGTACTTACCGTACAATACAGTATCTCCAACTTTTACTGTCATTGGTTCTTCTGGTTTCCCAGTACCAACAGCTACTACAGTTCCTCTTTGTGGCTTTTCTTTAGCAGTATCTGGAATAATAAGACCGCTTGCAGTTTTTTCTTCAGCAAGAGCAGGTTCTACCAGCACTCTATCTGCTAATGGCTTTACATTTAACGACATATGTGTGTGTTTAATTGAATGAATAATTACAAGGCTTGCATTAGCATTTTTTGTGCCATGAGCAATAAGAGACATTTTTTCACTTTTTGGCTGAAAAAAGGCAAAAAAAATGTCAGTATGCGTGACATACTGACATTTTATAGGGGTATAATGTGTTATTGAGCAGGTTCTGCTGCTGGTTGTTCAAGATTCAAAACTTCATCATTGTTTGATGGTAACGCTTCTTGAGCAGGAACTTGTTGTTGTGGTAATTCTATTTGGTCATTCAAACCATTGTCTTGCGCAATTTCAGCACCATTGAAGGCTGAGGTAGAAATACTTAAAATAACTAAAAAGATAGCCAACGTCCATGTAGCCTTTTCTAAAAAGTCATTTGTTTTCTGTACACCACCTATTTGAGATGCTCCTCCAAATCCGGAAGCTAATCCACCACCTTTTGGGTTTTGAACTAATACAATTAAACTAAGTAAGATACAAGTGATGATGATTAAAACAGTTATTAAAGTAGCCATTATTTATTTTTTTTCTGATGTATTAATGCTTCAATTTTTTTCAATTGGTCGGCAAAGTAACTCTTTTTTTCTGGAATTCTCAAACTTAAAGACTGGTAAGCTTTTTTTGCTTTGTCATATTGTGATTGAGACACATAAATTTTAGCCAATGTTTCGGTTACATGATCAAAATCTTCTACCGTACTTTTTTTTGCCATATTCACCGAATTGTACATTTCAACCTTTTTTGGAGTTATCTTAGGTTCAAGAGTAACAAAGCGTTGAATGATTTCTTCTCTGCTTAATTTTTTCGTGAACTTAGCTCCTTTTGGAATGTCCAGTTCAAGATTCTTTTCTATGACTATTGGATGAATTTCAGGGGCACTATCAACGATCGTTTTCGACGCTAGGGAAGGTGCTTTAACAACTGTAAGTTTGGTTGTGTCAGATTTTATCCAAGTTATAAAATCTAATTCTTCTGCTGTTGATTCTGATTCTTTTGGCTTAGTTTGAATAGGGTGATTTACTTCCTCTTTAATTGGTTTTTCAAACAATTCAATTCCTTCTGTAGCATCCATTAAGATGCTGCTACTTACAGCATTAGCAAGTAAGTCCTTTTCTAGGATAGCATCTTTAATTGATTTATTAGAGATGACTGTTGTCAGAGGTTGAGTTGGCAATATATCATTACTCAACTTCCATTCGGCGTTGTATAAATAGTGATGAAGTTGGACTCTGTTTGGTGAATAAAAAGAAACTTTTCTGAGAACATCCTTGAATTTAGGGTGATTCAATTGCATGAGTTTTTTGCAATAAATCATCCATATATTCATGGAAGATGGGTTGTTGTTCGCCCACGCTTCAATTTTTTCGAGCGCTAACGAATCTATTGTATTTGGCTGATGAGCGTATGTAGCAAATTTTATTTCCATTACCAATCGCCTAATGTACTATTGAAAATATCTTGAACTAATTGTGTCACAATTTCTTCCAACAACGTTTCTTCCACATCCGATAATTGTGTGTTTCTGTCAAAATCAGCAAAACGCGTAAATGATTTTTCTGAATTTTTTTCTTCTTCGAATACGTTTACGTAATTCACTTTAATTGTAACACTAAGCCTGTTTGTTGAAGCAGATTCATCGCTTTGTATTGCAATAGGAGAGATGGTGTAATTTGTTACTACTCCGCTATATTGTATGTCTCCATTGTTTTTGGCTAAATCTAATCGTGTTTGTCCTAGTAAGTAATCTTTCAAACCCTCAGTCAGCACTTGATTGATTGTTGGAGAGGCTAAAGGAGCATTTACACTAAAATAGTCAACAGAGAACGTGTTGGCTTGTGCAGGTACACTACCACCTGTAAAACTGTAGTTTACTTTGCACGAAGAGATGAAAACACAGACAACAAGTAACGAGAGATATAAATATTTCATGTGCTTAATTAATATGATATTCTTTTATTTTACGATAAAGCGTTCTTTCTGAAATACCTAAATCCTGCGCAGCGTATTTTCGTTTATGGTTGTGTTTTATCAACGCCTTCTTTATCAATTCTTTTTCTTTTTCTTCCAAGGATAAGGTTTCTTCTACCTCTTCGTGCATGTCGTAAGAAGAGGATTCGTCGCTTTTGGCTTCAGGTTTACCAGCAGGCAGAGCGGCATATGGTTTAGCAGATTCAGCTCTTTTTTCTGTGTATAATTTACTTAAAATCTCTTCTTGCTCTGAACTTAAGTCAACATTGCCATTGTTTTTAATCATATCCAATACCAGCGATTTTAAATCGGTAATGTCGTTTCGCATATCAAACAAGACCTTGTACAAAATTTCTCGTTCATTAAAGTCATTCGATTTGTTTTTGGCGTCAATAACCATTGGCCTAGAATCGAACTGTTCTTGCGGCAAATAGTTGGCAAGAGTAATGCCGTCAATGATTCGCTTTTCTTCAATCACAGATATTTGCTCTGCAATGTTTTTCAGTTGACGAATATTACCTCGAAAGGGATAACTCTTAATCATTTCAACAGCATCGTCTGTCAATTGTATGGAAGGCATTCTGTATTTTTCACCAAAATCGACCGTAAACCTTCTGAAAATCAAAGGGATATCCTCTGCACGTTCTCTTAACGCAGGTATGCGAATAGGTACGGTGTTCAATCGGTAGAACAGATCTTCTCTAAATCGCTCTCGTTTGATTGCTTCAGGAATGTTGACATTAGTGGCAGCAACAATTCTAACATTGGTTTTTATCACCTTTGAAGATCCAACTTTTATAAACTCACCAGTTTCTAAAACACGTAATAATCTTACTTGGGTTTCTAGAGGGAGTTCCGCAACTTCATCTAAAAATATAGTTCCGCCATTTGCAACTTCAAAATAACCTTTTCTAGCTTCGTGAGCTCCTGTAAACGATCCTTTTTCGTGCCCGAAAAGCTCAGAATCAATTGTCCCTGCTGGAATAGCGCCACAGTTGACTGCTATGTAAGCGCCGTGTTTTCGAGCGCTTAATTGATGAATAATTTGCGGCATTACTTCTTTTCCAGTACCACTTTCGCCTGTAATGAGCACAGAAATATCGGTAGGAGCTACCTGAGCTGCTACTTCAATAGCCCTGTTGAGTAATCCAGAATTACCAATAATGCCAAAGCGCTGTTTTATCTGTAGTACATTCATTTATCTTACTATTTCGCCAAATAAAGTGGCAGATGTGCAACGTGTAATTTTTACGGTAATATAAGCACCTAACTCAGCACCCTTTTTAGGGAAAATCACCATGTTGTTTTGGCTAGTTCTTCCACTGTATTCTTCATCCGATTTTTTAGAAACATTTTCTACCAACACTTCAAACGTTTGGCCAACCATGTCTTTGTTTAATTGATGAGAAATTTCACGCTGCTGCACAATAATTTCGGATAATCGCTCACTTTTAAGTGCTTCAGAAACATTGTCTTCGTATTTTCTTTCGGCCAAAGTCTTAGGTCTTTCTGAATACTTGTACATGTATGCAAAGTTAAATTTAACTTCTTTCATCAAGGTCATGGTTTCTTGATGCTGCTCATCAGTCTCACCACAAAAACCGGTGATAATATCAGTTGAAATCCCAGCATTAGGCACAATACGATTGATAGCGTGAATTCTATCAAGATACCATTCACGCGTATATCCACGATTCATTTTTTTGAGTACGTCACTATTCCCTGATTGAACAGGTAAATGAACGTAATTGCAAATATTGTGGTATTTAGCCATGATGTGCAATACATCATCAGTCATGTCTTTTGGGTGAGAAGTGCTGAAACGAATACGCAAATCGGGATTGGCAGTTGCAACCATTTCCATCAAACGAGCAAACGTTACATGTTCTTTGTCTGCTTCTATCACTTCTCCTTTTTTATTAATGTTCCAGCGATACGAATCTACATTTTGACCCAGTAGGGTGACCTCTCTATATCCTTGCTCATATAAATCAGTGGCTTCTTGAACCACACTATAAGGGTCTCTACTTCTTTCTCTTCCTCTAGTAAATGGCACAACACAAAACGAACACATGTTGTCACAGCCTCTCATGATAGAGATAAATGCGGTGATTCCGTTGCTGTTCAATTTAATAGGAGTCACATCAGCATAGGTTTCTTCTCTGCTCAACAATACGTTTACTGCCTTTTGCCCATCTTCAACCTGTTGAATAAGATTAGGTAAGTCTCTATAAGCATCTGGACCGACAACAATATCAACTAATTGTTCTTCTTCTAGCAGTTCAGCTTTCAAACGCTCAGCCATGCAACCAAGAATACCAACAACCAAACCGGGATTAGCTCTTTTAAAACCTTTAAAGTGATTAAGCCTATGCCTTACTTTT
The DNA here is from genome assembly GCA_047634195.1 of Flavobacteriales bacterium. GTDB lineage: Bacteria > Bacteroidota > Bacteroidia > Flavobacteriales_D > Luteibaculaceae > JBLIDJ01. Next base: position 8,669 of record JBLIDJ010000064.1, on the reverse strand, counting down.
TGCTCAGCATTGTCTCTAATGGCGCAGGTGTTCAGTAAAATAACATCTGCTTCCTTCTCATTGTTTATCGTTTCGTAACCTTGATCAGTTAAAATAGAAGCTACGATTTCACTGTCAGAAAAATTCATAGCACAACCATAACTTTCTAGAAAAAGTTTTTTCCCCTCGCCTGTTTTTGATTTTTCAACCAAAAGCACCTCTCCTTGTCTGCTTTCTTCCAGTAGTTGTTTTTCTTCCATTATCCAATAATTTGACTGCGAAAATATCGAAAATCTGCCAAAATGTCATTGAAATTTTGGAATTTCATTCACATGATTTTACCCTAGACAAATAATTTATTTTCATGATTTTAATCAAAATAGGGCTTAAAGTTTTTTCGTTTTGACTTTATTTGTCATTAGTTTAGTTCATATCAGTACATAATAATAGGTATATGTCAAAAAATTTAGTCATAGTTGAGTCCCCTGCAAAAGCATCAACCATAAGCAATTACTTAGGTAAAGATTTTATCGTAAAGTCAAGTTTTGGACATGTAAGAGATCTACAGAAAAAAGGGATGTCGATAGAAATTGACAATGGATTTAAACCCAATTATGAAGTTACACCTGATAAAAAACAGATTGTAGCTGAATTGAAAAAACTAGCGAAGAGTGCCGAGATAGTATGGTTAGCGACGGATGAGGATCGTGAAGGAGAAGCTATATCATGGCATTTATTGGAAGCACTTGGGTTGAAAGTTGAGAAAACGAAACGTATTACGTTTAATGAAATCACAAAGCCAGCCATACAAAAAGCAATTACCAAACCACGTGAAATTGATATCAACCTTGTCAATGCTCAACAAGCAAGACGTGTACTAGATAGATTAGTAGGTTTTGAATTGTCTCCAATACTTTGGAGAAAGGTAAAGCCGTCTCTTTCGGCAGGTAGAGTGCAATCGGTAACTGTAAGATTAATAGTTGAGAGAGAAAGAGAAATTAATGGATTCACATCAACTTCAGCATACCGTGTAATTGCCATTTTTGATTTGGACAACGGAGTACAGCTAAAAGCTGAATTACCAAAAAGAATAAAAGAGATTAAGGATGCTGAAGAGTTTTTGACGGCATGTGGATCGGCTGACTTCTCCATTTCCAATATTCAAACCAAACCAGCAAAAAAATCACCTGCAGCCCCATTTACAACTTCTACCTTACAGCAAGAAGCCAGTCGTAAATTAGGGTTTTCTGTTGCTCAAACAATGACAGTTGCCCAACGCTTGTACGAAGCGGGTAAAATCACTTATATGAGAACTGATTCTGTCAACTTAAGTGATACAGCATTGACAGGTGCTCAACAAGCGATAATTAATTCTTATGGTGACAAATACCATAAGACCAGAAAATATAAATCGAAAGCAAAAGGAGCACAAGAAGCTCACGAGGCCATACGTCCAACAGACTTTACCGCAAGTGAAGTTGAAGGGGAGCGTAATGAAATGAGGTTGTATGAACTGATTTGGAAACGATCTATCGCATCTCAAATGTCAGACGCTGAGTTGGAAAAAACTTCAGTAACTATTGATGTGAGTAATCGTGATGAGAAATTACAAGCCAGTGGAGAAGTATTGAAGTTTGATGGTTTCTTAAAAGTGTATTTAGAAGGTACTGATGATGAGGAAGAAGAGCAAAAAGGAATGTTACCACCTTTGACAGTTAATCAAAGTCTTCGATTAAACAACATGCAGGCAACAGAGCGTTTTACACACCACGCCGCACGATTTACAGAAGCCGCCTTAGTTAGAAAGCTAGAAGAGCTTGGTATTGGTAGACCGTCTACTTATGCACCAACTATTTCTACTGTTCAAAAACGTGGTTATGTTGTTAAAGAAGATAGAGAAGGACATGAGCGTAAATACAATTCTTTAACTGTCGAAAATGGAGAGTTGACAAAAGAAATTAAAATAGAAAACACAGGAGCAGAAAAATCAAAATTGTTTCCTACCGATATAGGTATTGTCGTAAATGACTTTTTAGTACAACATTTCACGCAAATTATGGACTATAACTTCACTGCACAAGTAGAAGCAAAGTTTGATGAAATTGCTGATGGTGGTGTCGCTTGGAATGAAATGATTGGTGAATTTTACCAGCCATTTCATGCCCGTGTTGAAGACACGATGGAAAATTCTGAACGTGCTTCAGGGGAACGTGAATTAGGAATTGATCCTACTACTAATAAAAAAGTAATTGCTCGTATTGGACGTTTTGGCCCAATGGTTCAATTAGGTGATGCTGAAGATGAAGACAAGCGTTTTTCTTCACTAAGAGCTGAACAGAGTATTACAAGTATCACATTAGAAGAAGCATTAGACTTATTTAAATTGCCAAGAGCATTGGGTGAGTTTAATGAAAAAGCAGTAAGTGCTGCTGTAGGTCGTTTTGGACCTTATGTGAAATACGGAAGTGTATTTGTCAGCATCAAAAAGGATTCAGGGTTAACACCATATTCTATCACACTTGAAGAAGCACAAGTTCTTATTCTCGAAAAGCAAAAAGCAGATGCTGAGAAAATGATTAAAGTGTTTGAAGAAAGGCCAGAAGTGCAAATTCTAAATGGTAGATGGGGTCCTTACATCAAGTTTGGAAAAAGAAACTTGAAAATCGGAAAAGATGTTGATCCAAAATCATTGACGATTGAAGATTGTGATAGAATAGCGAAAGAAACTCCTGACAAACCAAAACGTAAAAAATCTTAATGGATCTAAGTATTTATTTTGAAAGTATAAAAAATAAACACCTAGTCAATAAGTCAAGATTGGGGAGTCAAATTACAGGGTTTTTCGAAGGTGATGACTTCCCTAATTATAGCGACTCTAAAGTGGTGTTGTTTGGTGTCAAATCAAACAAAACAGATGCTGACAGTGATGCTATTCGTGAGTATTTGTATCATTTGGCTGCCATTGAAACGCTTAAAAACGTAACGGATCTTGGGAATATAATTAGTTCTGAAAATCTTTCAGATAATGGATTTGCGATTTCAGACATTATCACCAACTTGGTGAAACAAAATAAAATTGTGGTCATAATTCATGGTAGTAGAATCACGACACATGGAATCTACAGTGCTTTTGCCAAGCTAGAGCAATTGATTAACTTAACAGTAGTTGACCAAACAGTGCAGTTAGGTGATATGAGTGAAGCCTTGAATGACGACAATTATTTGAGCAAAATAATGCTCAGCGAAAATAATTACTTGTTTAATTTTTGTCAACTAGCACACCAATCTCACTTTACGGGTCGGGAGCAATTAGACTTATTAGATCGATTAAATTTCGATCATATCAGACTAGGTGCATTAAGAGAGCATATTGAAAAATCAGAGCCTGTTTTTAGAAATTCAGATGTGACCATCTTTAACCTTAGCTCTGTTAGGATGTCCGATTCGCCAGGAACTGAAGAAGCTGGTCCAAATGGATTGTTTGGGGAGGAATATTGTCGCTTGGCAAGGTATGCTGGTGTTTGCGACAAGACAACGGTTGCTGGATTTTTCGAATATAATTCAACTTACGATCACAGAGGTGTCTCAGCACATTTACAGGCTCAAGCTATTTGGTATTATCTTGAAGGAGTAAGCTTAAGACAAGAAGATTTTCCGATAGGAACAAAAGAAAATTACACGAAATACATCATTGATTCAAAAGATGGTGGTTCTATAGAGTTTTTGAAAAGCAATAAATCTGAAAGATGGTGGATTACGGTACCGGTACCTTCAGGAAAACAGAATAAGTTTTTTAGACATCACTTAGTGCCCTGTACGTATGGTGATTACCAGCTGGCGTGTAATAATGAGCTGCCGGATATATGGATAAAAACATTACAAAAATTTGGTTAATCAGGATACTTATTCATTTTAAATTGTTGAAAAGTAATAAGGCCATCGAATATTTTTTTGATGGTGTTAAAAAATGGTTATTTTAGCCAACTGTGAATTAAACCCAATAAAAAGGGTGAAACATACGTTTCTATTTGGATGAGCGTTTATAAAATTTGGTTTTTAGCCTTTGTAGTATGTACGTTAAACGGGTTTTCTCAACAAGATTTTAGAATATCTCATGGAGAAATAGCAGATGTTTATAGAAACCCAGCAATGGTTGGGTCAGAAAGTTCTTTGAGTGTTTTTGTATTACATCGCAGACAATGGATTGATTTGCCCGCAGCACCAGTTTCTACATTGATAGGAGCTAGTTATCGTTTGTCGAATAAGTTTGGCGGAGCTGTAGGAATTCAATTGATTGATGATCGGATTGGTAACTTTAAACTTAATAAGATTAAGTTTTTATACGCTAAAGAATTTCGATTTGGTGTTTCTATTCTTCGAGTTGGAGCAGGTATCCAAGGTAGTTTTCTTAACGAAAATGCTACATCTTGGATAACTTCTGATACTGGAGTTGATAATGAGTTGATAACCGATGGCAATGTTTCTAACCAGTTTTTGGATGGAAGTGTTGGCTTATCTTTCAAAAGAAATGATATACGATTCGGATTAGCTGCAACGAATGTTAGGGAAGTGAATTTAGCTGAAATTAATTGGCGAACAACACGCTCTTACAATAGTTGGTTAGGTTATCGTTTGCAGTGGGGGAATAAAATAGCATTTAATTCTACTCCAATGATTAGAGTTAGGATGGATGAAAATGCAACACCTCAGTTTGAAACGAGGTTAGATACAGAGATAAATAATAACTATTGGTTATTAACAGGTTATCGGATTAACGAATCCGTGCTTGCAGGAATTGCTTGTGCTGCCCCTATTGCAGGAGGTAAAATGCTACTAAGTTATGTGTTTGACTACAGTTTGAATGAATTGAGCGAATATAATAAGGGTAGCCATGAGTTAATGATTAGGTTTAATGTCAATAAAATTGATGTTACCGAAAAGAAAAAAGTTAAAAATGTACGTTTTTTATAACGTGTAACTTTATAATAGAAACAACGTAAGTTGTATTTAAATTTAATTAATACAGAACAGCATGAAAAAGTTGCTTTTTGGTTTGCTTGTAACAATAGCAATGACGGCCTGCACAGGTGGCGGACAAGGTGAGTTAATAGGAGTGTCTTCAAGTCCAGGTTGGACACCGTTTACTCCTTATGGAATGAATTACATTCACTTGGGTAGTTTTACCATGGGTGCAAGTGATCAAGATGTGCCTTATGCGCACACCACACGCTCGAAAACCGTTTCAGTTCAAACGTTTTACATTGATGATATGGAAATTTCTAATTCAGAATACCGTCAATTTGTGAAATGGGTGACAGATTCAATCGCACATCGTAAATTAGGTGAAGCTACTATTGGTGAACACTACATTGAAACTAATCAATATGGCGAAGAGCTAGATACTCCAGTAATTAATTGGGAAGAAGAGATTGAGTGGAATACTGATGAAGTAAGGGAAGAATTATCAGACATGTATTTGCCTACTAGTGAGCAATTCTATGGTCGCAAAGTACTTGATACCCGTAAACTGAATTACGAATATTACTGGGTGAACTTCAGTGGTGGTGCTAATAAAGCTAATAAGAACTTAGACATGTCTTATACCAATGAACTTGGTCAAAATAATGCTATTCGAGGACATGTTGATAGAAGTAATTATGTGATTAAGGAAGTGATTAATGTTTATCCAGACACGATGGCTTGGGTACACGATTTTACTTATTCTTCTAATGAACCAATGTCACAAAATTATTTCTGGCATCCTGCGTATGACAATTACCCAGTTGTTGGAGTTACATGGGTGCAAGCTAAAGCTTTTAATATCTGGAGAACGCAATTAATTAATAGATTCCAATTGCAAAGAGGAGATTTATTGTTGCCAGATTTCAGGTTGCCTTCTGAAGCTGAATGGGAGTTTGCTGCTCGTGGTGGTCTAGATGGAAGTCCTTACCCATGGGGTGGGCCTTATATCAGAAATAGACAAGGTTGTCCGTTGGCTAATTTCAAACCTTTAAGAGGTGATTATGCTGATGATGGAGGTTTCCACACAGTACGCGTTGATAGATACACTCCAAATGATTATGGTTTATATAACATGTCTGGTAATGTAGCCGAATGGACAAATACGGCATATGACGAATCTGTGTATGAATTTGCTCATGATATGAATCCTGAGTATGATTATATGGCTAAAAAAGATGATCCACCAGCACTAAAAAGAAAAGTAGTAAGAGGTGGTTCATGGAAAGATGTTTCTTATTACCTACAAACAGGTACTAGAACATATGAATACCAAGATACTGCCAAATGTTATATCGGATTCCGATCAGCTATGACTTACTTAGGTAGAGGACAGAACACAGAAAATTAAAACCAACATTCATTAAGAACCTAAAGCATAAATAAACTATGAAACCAGGAAGTAAAGCGTGGAAAAACTTTATGGCTAAACTGTACGGAATCGGTGCAGCTGTTGTAATTATTGGAGCATTATTTAAAATTCAGCACTGGCCATTTGCAAATGCCATGTTAATTGTTGGTTTAGGTACCGAAGCATTCATTTTCTTTTTCTCAGCATTTGAACCGCCACATGAAGATCCAGACTGGTCTTTAGTTTACCCAGAACTTGCTCATGGTGATGGAGGAGACGATGAGGACGATGAAGAAGAGTTGGAAGCATTAGTTTTAGATGATAGCCGCCCTGTTTCAGAGCAGTTAGATGATATGCTCGAACAAGCAAAAATTGGCCCTGAACTTATTAAAAGTTTAGGAGATGGTATGAGAGCATTAGGCGATCAAGCTACAAAACTTGCTCAATCTACTGATGCAGCAGTTGTTACTACAGAATATGTTGACGTGATAAAAAATGCAACAATTAAAGTAGGAAGTTTATCTGATTCTTATGAGACTGCTTCGCATGCTTTATTAGGTATTGCAAATCCTGAAGATGGCGTTTCTGCTGGTGAAAACTTGAAGAGAATGTCTGAAAATTTAAAATCTTTGAACGACATGTACGAATTGCAATTGCAAGGTTCTGCAGACAGTTTGAAAGAAGCTAATAGATTATTTAGTGGTGTGGGTGAATTAGTTCAAAACCTAAGTGAATCTGTTTCAGATACAAGAGAATACAGAGATAATATCTCTGAATTGTCTAAAAACTTGTCTTCATTGAATAAAGTTTATGGAAATATGCTGAATGCAATGAGTTTTAATCCAAGCAACGATTAAACCTAAATACACTCAATTTAATTAAACATTAATAACATTTTGATTTATGTCAGGAGGCAAGGAAACCCCAAGGCAGAAGATGATAGGAATGATGTATTTAGTATTGACAGCTTTGCTGGCACTAAATGTATCTAAAGACATTCTTGATGCTTTTGTTACTGTTAATGGAGGTTTGGAAAAAACTAAAGTTAATTTTGAGCAAAAGAATGGATCACTTTACGATCAGTTTTCTGCAGCATTGCAAGAAAATGAAAAGAAGGTAAGGCCCTATTTTACAAAAGCCGAGCAAGTGCGTATTGCAACCGATGAAGTGGTCAGCTATGTTGATCAAGTTAAAGCGATGGTTATGTCCGAGACAGATGGGAAACCATTGTCGGAAATTATAGGCAAAAATGCTAATGGAATAGATACCTTAGTTAGTTTGGGAACCATGGATTCTAAAGATAACTATGATGTACCTACTGATAAACTAGGTTTGTCTGAACCGGGAAAACCTAAAGATGGACAATATACTGCCAAAGAATTAAGGATAAAGTTGGAAGGATATAGAGATTTGTTACTTCCTATGGTTGCTGACAATGAAATTCTAGCAAAGTCTTTAAATGAAACTTTTAGTTTCGAAAAAACAAAAGCTAAAGACGGTACTCCTGAACTTTGGGAAGCCAAGAACTTTTATCATTCGCCATTAGCAGCAGTAGTAACGATCTTGTCTAAGATACAGTCTGAAGTGCTTAACGCCGAAGCTGATATTGTGAAATCATTGCTAAGTGGAGTTGATGCGACATCTTTTAAGTTTAATAAACTCGAAGCTGCAGTCATCCCCGTTAGTAGTTATGTAACTCAAGGGGATTCATTTAGAGCAAATATATTTTTAGCTGCTTTTGATACTACCCAAAATCCTACTATTATTTTAGGAACAAAATGGGATACATTGACTAAAACTATGGCAGATTCATTTCACGTCAAGGTAGTCAAGGGAAAAGGTTTATTTAGAACTCCAGCTTCTTCTGTTGGTGAAAAAGAATATGAAGGTGTTATTGAGTTTAAAGCACCAGGTGGTGGATTTAAATACTTTAACTTTCCTTTAAGTTATACTGTTGCAGCCCCTACTTTGGTTGTCGCCGCAACAGCTATGAACGCTTTTTATGTGGGTATTCCTAACCCAGTAAGTATTTCAGTACCTGGTTTCTCGGCTTCGGCTTTAACACCTAGTATTGACGGAGGTGGTAAAATTGACCCAGATCCCGAAGGAAAGAAAGGTGATTATCTAGTGACTGTTAAAAGTGGTAAAAAGTGCTTTATCAGTGTTTCAGCAAAGATGCCTAATGGAAGTTCAAAGAGTATGGGTAAATCAGAGTTTAGAATTAAAGATTTACCAGATCCTGAACCCGTTTTCGCAAAAGGTAGAAAAGGAGATGTTAAAATCAACTTACGTGATGCAAAAGTTGCTTCTGCCGTGTTTG